>NZ_JAMXAZ010000072.1:0-1032 GCF_024718525.1 Levilactobacillus yiduensis | reverse complement strand
TGGATGATCCCGCGGCGTATTAGTTAGTTGGTGAGGTAAAGGCCCACCAAGACAATGATACGTAGCCGACCTGAGAGGGTAATCGGCCACATTGGGACTGAGACACGGCCCAAACTCCTACGGGAGGCAGCAGTAGGGAATCTTCCACAATGGACGAAAGTCTGATGGAGCAATGCCGCGTGAGTGAAGAAGGGTTTCGGCTCGTAAAACTCTGTTGTTAAAGAAGAACACCTCTGAGAGTAACTGTTCAGGGGTTGACGGTATTTAACCAGAAAGCCACGGCTAACTACGTGCCAGCAGCCGCGGTAATACGTAGGTGGCAAGCGTTGTCCGGATTTATTGGGCGTAAAGCGAGCGCAGGCGGTTTCTTAAGTCTGATGTGAAAGCCTTCGGCTTAACCGGAGAAGTGCATCGGAAACTGGGTAACTTGAGTGCAGAAGAGGACAGTGGAACTCCATGTGTAGCGGTGGAATGCGTAGATATATGGAAGAACACCAGTGGCGAAGGCGGCTGTCTAGTCTGTAACTGACGCTGAGGCTCGAAAGCATGGGTAGCGAACAGGATTAGATACCCTGGTAGTCCATGCCGTAAACGATGAGTGCTAGGTGTTGGAGGGTTTCCGCCCTTCAGTGCCGCAGCTAACGCATTAAGCACTCCGCCTGGGGAGTACGACCGCAAGGTTGAAACTCAAAGGAATTGACGGGGGCCCGCACAAGCGGTGGAGCATGTGGTTTAATTCGAAGCTACGCGAAGAACCTTACCAGGTCTTGACATACTATGCAAACCTAAGAGATTAGGCGTTCCCTTCGGGGACATGGATACAGGTGGTGCATGGTTGTCGTCAGCTCGTGTCGTGAGATGTTGGGTTAAGTCCCGCAACGAGCGCAACCCTTATTATCAGTTGCCAGCATTCAGTTGGGCACTCTGGTGAGACTGCCGGTGACAAACCGGAGGAAGGTGGGGATGACGTCAAATCATCATGCCCCTTATGACCTGGGCTACACACGTGCTACAATGGACGGTACAACGAGT
>NZ_JAMXAZ010000071.1:0-1199 GCF_024718525.1 Levilactobacillus yiduensis | reverse complement strand
GCCCGATTTAAAATTGAAGTGCAACACCCCTTAAGACATTAAGGGTAAACAAATAGGCCATGGAGACCTATACTTTTAAGCGACCAAACCAAAAAGAAAGAGGTATCTCCATGACCCAGTCAAATCATACCACTACCATTACTTACCAACAACTCTCTGCCGAAGAGCGTGGCCAAATTGAAGCGTTCTTGAAGGACCACCAATCTGTTCGCCAAATTGCTCGTAATCTTCATCGAAATCCCAGTACTATCTCACGCGAAATCAAGCGTGGCACGGTTCGCCAGCTTAACTCCGACTATCTGCCATACTATCAATATTTTGCTGAAGCAGGACAGGCTGTCTATGAAAAAGACCGCCTTAAATGCCATTCTAAGGGTTTACTAAAGCGTTGCTGGCTCTTCTTCAAGCTGTTAGTCCAAGCACTCAAAACCAAGATTAGAGTCGATAGTGTCGATAGCTTCGTCCACCGATTCCATCAACTTTATCCGGACAAGCCGTGTCCATCGACCCCCACGGTTTATCGGTACATTGATTTAGGTTATCTCGACCTCTGTAACGCTGATTTACCAGTCAAGCTTCGTCGCCGAGTAAAGAGCACTCGTCGAACTCGCTCCCGAAAGAATAAGAAGATATTGGGTAGCTCAATCGATGAGCGACCAGCTATCGTCGACCAACGCATCTTGGTGGGTGACTGGGAAGGAGACCTAGTTAAGGGCAAGCGGGTTGCTAGCGAGCCCGCACTGATGACATTAACCGAGCGTGTCAGTCGTTTTGAAATCATCGTTAAGATTCCTGACTACCACGCTGACACTTGCCGCCAGGCACTTCAAGGGGTCATTACGGCCTATGGTCCTAAGAACTTCCAGTCAATCACATTTGACAATGGCAGTGAATTTGCCGAGCTAGATCAGGTCCAAGGAACCAAAGTTTACTTCGCTCATCCTTATACGCCCTCTGAACGAGGGTCTAATGAGAATCTCAACGGTCTCATCCGTGAGTACATTCCGAAGGGCATCTCTCTCAAGAACTTTGATCTACCAACGATCCAAGCCATTCAAAACGCACTTAACCATCGCTTACGTAAATCCCTGGGCTATGCTAGCGCCGCCCAGGTCTTCAAAACACAGGTCTTCAAGAACATGCATCCGGTTATGCTTACGCCTTACTGTCCTGTGTTGCACTTGATTTGACAATTGGGG
>NZ_JAMXAZ010000070.1:0-1240 GCF_024718525.1 Levilactobacillus yiduensis | reverse complement strand
CGCAAATTGCAAGAACAAGTTAGCCATTTGAACCAAATACTGATACCAAGGGGTTCTCAGGGGATTGGAGAGGAGCGGTGCGCCTAGCCGCAGGCGTTGGCGAAGCGCTCAGCTGGCGTTTGGAAGCCCAGTTGACGACGAGGTAAGTTGTTTAGCTTGTCAGCCGTCTCGGCAACATCAGCTGGACTGATGGCGTCGAGGGACGTGCCCTTAGGAAAGTCCCGACGAACCATGCGGTTGTGAACCTCGTTGGAACCACGCTCGCTGGACGTGTAAGGATGGGTAAAGTAGACTGGGGCAACTGATGCCATGACTTGCGTAAGGGTCGTAAACTCCGGCCCATTGTCCGCAGTAATCGACTTGATAATGGGTCCGTACTCAGCGATGATCGATTGCATTGCGTAGGCCACTGAATCGGCGTTACGACCATCAATCAAGCGAATGATTTGGAAGCGGGTCTGGCGTTCAATCAACGTTAGAATAACGCTCTCTTGCCCATCGCGCTTCCCGACAATCGTGTCGATTTCAAAGTGTCCAAACGTCTCGCGAGAGTCCACTTCCGCTGGTCGTTCCTCGATACTTTGACCCAACAGACGCCGGTACTTGTGAACCGTGGTTACGTGCTTGGGCGGGCGACGACTCAGCTTCTCGGCAAGATCCAAGTTACAGACCTCTAGAAGCTGTTCATCGATGTACTTGTACAACGTTTGGGTGCAGACCATCTCTTCTGGTCGAAAGAGTCCAAGGGCCTTAGCGCGGCCGACCACAGTGTCTGGTGCCCAGTCATCGGTTTTAAACCGTTCCACAAAGAAAGCCAGAAAGTCCAGCGACTGCGCGAACTTGTATGGCCGGTGACAGGCCACCCGTTTCTCGTGATAGCGCCGCTCAGCAGCTTCCGCCACGTAGACCTCATAGTACTTTTCCTTACCGTTAATCCGTTGTTTATTGGTTACTAGGCCACGTTTGATCTCATTGTTTATCGTCTGGGGACTAACACCTATCAGATCAGCTATTTTACGGCGAGAATACCCGTCGTGATTGAAGTAGACCTCAATATTTCCACGCTCTTTCAAAGTTAGATGGTGACCCTTGGGACGATTCATGGTAAGCTGTTCTTGCATCAAGACGAAGACCTCTTTCATTGTTTGTGTGAGAACTCCAATGATACCTGAGATTTACGTCTTGGTGTATTTATTTTGTCCTAAAATCTAGTGGCTAACTTGATTATAAAATTCGCCGA
>NZ_JAMXAZ010000006.1:0-159644 GCF_024718525.1 Levilactobacillus yiduensis | reverse complement strand
AGCTGAACACCAGTAAGATGATGATTAGCTTAGCCTTCCTGCGAATACTCTTGAAAAGATTCTAAACACGTTCTTAGGCGTTGTCTACGTGCTGCGGCACTTCCGGCGGTATCTATGGCTAAATGTGGGTCTGGTACTGCTAGGGGTAGGCACGCTCCTGCCTGCCATACCGGCTTTGATGAACGGTGGGACCACGCCGTCACAGCGCTGGTTATTACTAGCTGCCTTACCGTTTGGCCTGGCCACGATGGCCTTCTTGGATCACCTGACCAGTCTGACGCGCGCAGATCTACGGACGTTGAGCTGGAGCGTGGTCGGCTTACTGGTGGCCATTTGGGCGGCCAATGGCTTTGTCTTTGATAACCATCCCCATGATTTCGTCATCTATGGGCTACTCCTACTGACGCTAGGCGCCCTGTTGTGGGGAACCTGGGGTCGATGGACGCTGTGGCAATGGACCCGCGTGCTCCTGCCACTGTTGGCCCTCAATATTGTGGTCAACGGCTACGGGTATTTCAATCCAAACGCTGGTGGGGCCAGTCAACAGCTGCTGCCGCGCGGGGTCGCTAGTCGGTACCAACGCGACATTTACGATGGTGCCGAGGCCTACGTGAAGCAGCAGTCTGGTTTCAGTCGGACCGCCACCAGCAAGTATTACAATTACACGAATGAAGCCAAGACGAACATGGGCATGAACCTGGGCGTCCACGACATCATGAGTTATTTCTCCGTGCAAAACGCGGCAGTTGGCGACTTCAGCCAGGCAGTGGACAATTCGCAATTTAAAATGAACAAACCCATCAACCAGGCCGACAGTCGGACCACGCTGAACAACCTGTTGGGCGTGCGCACGATCTTTGCCCGCAGCAATCAGTGGGGGATGCAGGCCCTGCCGGAGGGATATCGCCCGGTGAAACGCCACAGTAAAGTGGTCAAGTTCCGCGATCGCCCGGTCCATGGCCTGGGGAATAATTACGCCACGACGGTGCTGCAATCGGCCAACGCCTTACCGCTGGCATATCTGCAACGGCAGCGGTTGACGCCCCCCCAATTTAACCAGCTAAACGGTATCGACCGTGAGCAGGCATTGACGACTGGCGCTCTGATTGGTGGTCGGGTTGCGGGCGTGCCCACGGCGCATTACCACAGTCGGGCACGGCAAATCGGCTATACCGCGACGACGGATAAGCAGACGGTGTTGGATAGCCTGCAGCAGGTCGTCAAGTTCCGGCAACAAGGCAATCAGCTACTGCCGGACGACTTGCTGCCGCAACGGCCGTCTCTGCGGAAATACAACCCGGACCGTTCCGTCAATATTCGGAATGACAAAGCACGGTTAAAGCGGTTGGCACGGGAGAATCGCCGGATAATTCAGCGCAATCAAGCACGTAATCAGGCGGGGCTGCGGCAACTGACCAGTGATAATCAAAACCACCCGCTGACCGTTAACCTGCACGTCACGGCACCCCATCAGACCCGTAAGACGGAGCTTTATCTGGAGCTGACGGGCATCCAGGCGCAAGACTTCAGTGTGGCTGACAAGTATCGTGGCTCGCAGAATACCCAGGCGTTTAAGAACCAGGCCTTCACGGGGATCGCCCGCCTGAACCGTCTGCGCAATGCGTTGTGGAACGTGGGCGACGGCGCCTACACGATGACCGTGGGTAGTAAGCAAAATGTGACTAGCTTCAGTCAGCTGGGGCAGGGCAACCTGTCGGATTACCAGCCGAAACGGCGCGTCCTACTGAACCTGGGGTACACGACGAAGCCCCGCCGAACGATCCGTCTGACGTTCAAAGGGGTCAAGCAGTTGACGTTCAAGTCAGCCAAGCTGATTGCCGTGCCATTTGGCAAGTCCTATCATCAACGCATGGCGGGGCTTAAACGAAACGGTCTGCAGCACTTGCGGGTCACGGACAATCAGGTGAGTGGTGTTGCCGAGGCGACACGGCCAACGGTCTTGACCACGTCGATTCCGTATTCCAAGGGTTGGCAGTTGACCGTTGACGGCAAGCCAACGCCGCTGAAAAAGGTCAACGTCGGTTTTGTCGGTGCGCGACTGGCTGCGGGCCGACACCGGGTGCGGTTGACCTACCACACGCCGGGGTTACGGCTCGGTAGTTGGCTGACTGGTCTGGGTTTCGTGATTTTGATGGGTGCGGGACTGTGGACCTGGTATCGCCGAAAAATAAAATAATGATGTGATAATCGTCTATTCAGTGGATTAATTGGCTGAATGGGCGATTTTTTTTGCGAAAAAGGCGTTTTTGGGTAAAAATATTTTTCAAGTGTCATAGTGTGTCACCCTCATAGTGTATGATTTAGATTGTTTAGGGGGAACCGGTCGGCTGATCGCCAGTGATGGGGGATGGCCGTCCGTAGCTCCCGCAACAAGGCGGCAGTGGGTGTGACCACTGCGCAGTAGAAGGAGGAACTTACATATGAGGTTGAGACAACTCGTCAGTGGGTTGCTGGTAACGGTAACCTTAGGCGCCGTCGCCGTGGAGAGTCCAGGAACGGTGGCTCAAGCAAAGCAACAGAAGGTGTCATCCGTTGAAACGGTTGTCAATGGCAAGACAATCGTGACCTACAAGGGCCAGACGTATACGCCCCACCAAGCCGCTAAGCTAGGGCTGATCACGCAAGATGGCGTTAAGGAGAACCGCTGGACGTACAAGCTGACCAACGTGAAGGCTAAGCGTACTAAGTCGGGTAAGTCACTGAAGGTGTCCGGTAAGCTGGTCGTCACGAACATTCCACTGAGTGTTTTCACGCCAGCTAAGCAGGTGAGAATCATCACCAAGAATGGCATCAAGTACGCCAAGCTGACCAAGAAGCTGACGTTTAAGAAGACTTTCAAGACGAAGAAGGTCAAGAAGGTCACGCTGCGGGCCGGGTACACCAGTAAGAGCGGATTGAAGGCGTTTATGATGTTGTCGGCGAATAAGAGTTTTAAGGTTGGGAAGTAGTTGGGAAGTAGTTGGGAAGTAGTTGGGAGGCAAAGTATGTTATCTCTGAGGAAAAGAGTTTTGCTAAGCCTAGTGGTCATCGTCGGACTTGGTTGCCTAGGTATAGGGTCAGTTAGCGCCCAGGCTAAGGCCAAACCAGGATTTCCCCAAAAAACAATCTCGTATCATATTAGTTCTACGGGAAGCTATTACCAGAGTGTGTGGCGTAAGGCGGTCAAAAACTGGAATAACCTGAAGGTCGTGAAGCTGGTCAAGACGAGCCGCGCTTCTGAAGCGGAGCTGGTTTTGACGACGACTAAGAGTGCTGGGAAAAAAAGTCCGTATACGTATGGAAGAAGTTATTTCATCACGGAAGAAAAGGATGGCACCGTTAGTCAAACCCAGGATATTGGGTATCCGCTAGAACTGTCCCGAAAGCTGATGAAGGATATGTACTTTGATAAGGCTGAGCGAAGTGGTTGGGCTGGAATGGCGATTGGAGATGCATTAGGCCTAAATTGGACGAATCATTATGATAGTATCATGAACAACACAACGTTTAAGGCTGATAAGCCAACGAAGTATGACAAGAAGAATCTCAAAAAATTATATAAGAACATACCGTTCTAGATAGGACTGGAAAATTATGAAGAAATTATTCAAAGTAAGTCTCATTGCAGCATTGAGTTTCGTGTTAGTCGCACCAAGCTTGACTACGCCGGCGAGCGCTAAGAGCAAGGTCAAGGTCATCTCAACCAGTAAGTTCGCTCACAAGACGTATCACGGTAAGAAGGGCAACATTTATAGTAGTGCCAAGCTGACCCATCGCAAATACAAGATGAGCAAGTACCGCTACACGACTTGGACGGCGACGAAGAAAGCCGTTATCAAGAACCATGGTAAGAAGGCAACCCTGGCTTACATCAAGTCTGGGAAGAAGGCCGGTTGGATCTACAAGAAGTATTTGACAGCTGGGAAGGCACCGTTCAATAAGCAAAAGCGGTTGAACAATACTTATACGGCTTATATGAAGGCATTGATGCCAGTCAATGGGGGAGATAAATCTGAACCTTACACCCGTAGTTATGGGGACATGGCTACATCGATCGAGTATACCTGGACCGACGGATACTATGGCGAAGACGGGAATGCTAAAGTTGTTGCCAAAGATAGGGACGCTTTGATTAACGTCTACAATGTTTTTAAGAACCGCTTTTCTGGTTCACAACGCGCAAGTCTAGATGCAATGGCTAATTCCTTAGACAAACTTGAACCTGTCACTGATAATACTGATGAGACTGCTTCGAGCATGGGGACGTTTGCACAGACACTCAGCACAGCAGTAAATGATTTAAACTGATTTATTGTGAATTTAATTTAGACTAAAGGAGCTAACAAACATGAAACTAATGAAAATCTTTAGCGCCATCATGGTGGCGACTACCATGGGCGCGGCTGTGACCGTCGCCACACCCGGCATGACGGCAGATGCCAAGGCCAAAAAGTCGTTGAAGACCTTCCCTAAATCTTTGCGGCGGACTTGGTATCACTACGAGAAGAACGCAAAGGGCAAGCTGGTCTACAGTAAACTGAAGTTCACGGCGAAGAAGGTTAACGTCAGCTGGAACGGTTGGGATACTAGCAAAGTTCGCAAGGACAAGTATATTTTGCATCAATATGATCCAGCCAAGAAACTGCAGCAGGGCAAAGACAACTGGTACTTTGCCTACAAGTCTGGTGGCAAGACGCGCATCGGCGGTTGGGATACAGACTACCTGCCAAACATGAGTTACAAGCGGGCGTTGGAACAATACAAGGTTGTGACGACTAAGGTCAAGGGCAAAAAAGTCAAAGTTTTACATGACACGATTTTGCCGTCCAGACCAGTTGACACCAAGTATTACTACACCAGCAAGAAGCTGGCTAAGCAAACCAATCCCAAGGGTCACAATTACAACGACAATTATGGGGGCTAGTTAGTCCATTGCTGCATCCCCGCGGGTGTGGCAATGCCGAAAGCAGCTAATTAGCTGAATTCATTGGGAATCTGACGGCGGTCGGTCTTTCCACACAAAAGTTCCCTGACCGCGGCTGATTTCACTTTCCCAAGCTCAGATGACTGACACTTGGGAAAGCAAAACCACGAGCAAACACTTGCCTGATTAGGCGGGGTGTTGCTCGTGGTTTTTAGTCGTTCAATTTAATTGTTAAGAAGCCGCAGCGGTTGTGCTAGCGATAACCGTGAAATGGGTAATCACAAACTGGTGGCGCTGGTTGTAGTGGCCAAACAGCGCCACGTGGGCGCCCGCAGTCGCTTGGTAAAGAAAATTAAGCCCGTGCTGGTGAATCAAGCAGTTTTGCTGTTGGCCTGCGTCATCAGTGATCTTGGCAAAGATGAGCAGGGGGCTGAGTTTGAGCACTTTAGGCTCGCTAATGAGTTTACCGTTGATGGCAAGTTGCTTCATGATCATCACCTCTTCAGTTATTATACGAACAAGTGTTCGATAATGCAAGTGGAAATTTCACCAGTCGGTTAATCGTCACGGATAAGCTGACGCCAAACCCAATGAAATGGCGTGTCCGCCAATTCAAATAAAATCACGGGGATTCTCCTGACTTTCAGAAAAGGGCCTTCAGATGGATAATAGGGGGGATATTTGGAAACGTCGTTGCCCTGCCAAAGTCTATAGGAGGTCATATCATGGCTAGCATCCAGAAGTATCAGGACAGGAACGGAAATACCCGCTACCGCGTTCAGGTTTACTTGGGAATTGATCCACTCACGGGAAAGCCGCGCCGAACGACTCGTCGTGGTTTGAAGACGAAAAGGGAAGCCCAATTGGTTAGCTCGCGTCTAAGGCGTGACGCAATGACCAATGGCCTTCCGGATGAACGGGACGATACAACTTTTAAAGAGGTTTACGAGCGTTGGTTCCCGCAATATCAGAACACGGTAAAAGAAAGTACGTGGGCGACCACTAAGCGGCTATTTCGGTTGCACATCCTCCCCGTATTCGGTAGCTACCGGGTCAAGCAGATCAGTATGGCGGTTTGCCAAAATGCTATTAACGGGTGGTTCAAAGCGGGATTGACGAAATACCATACGCTGTTAGACTATGCTGCCAGTGTCTTGGACTTTGCCATCAACATGGAACTCATCAAAGACAACCCGGCGAAACGGGTTATCATCCCCGTTAACAAGGATAATCGTTCCCGCAAGAATTTGGAAAACTATTTTAACCGGGCTGAACTTGAACACTTTTTTGAATGCTTGAATGATGATACCAACGACCCGCAGGCCAACGTGTTTTTCCGGTTAGCGGCGTTCAGTGGTATGCGCAAGTCTGAAATGCTCTGCTTGCTGTGGTCTGATATTGATTTCAACAAGGGCACGGTGACGGTCTCTAAGACGCAATCACGGGGCGACAACGCCCGGTTGCTCGTCCAATCGCCTAAGACCATCCGCAGCAATCGAACCGTCTATATTGACCCGAAGACGTGTCGTATTCTACAGCGGTGGCAACTTGACCAGCGACGACGCAACCGAGGGAACAATCTGGTTTTTGCCAACGAAAACAACGAGATGTGCCAGCCGACGAAGCCCAGAAAGTGGTTGGAGCATACACTCAAGAAGTATGGATTGAGGCACGTCACCGTGCATGCTTTCCGGCATACCTACGCAACCCTAGCGTTTGAAGCAGGGGCGTCGATCAAATCAGTGCAAGACCAACTGGGACACGCCAGCTACAAGACGACCTTAGACATTTACACTGCTGTGACCGACAAGGAGCGGAACGAGGCTACGGAAAAACTCGCCAACTATTTAAATTTTTAATGATTATGGGTATACGGATGGGAAAAGCTGGTTGCTAAGAAAGTAACGATGTTTTTGACTACGAGTTGACTACGTCTTTGGTAGTCAACTCGTAGTTGCTATTCACAATAGGAAGTAAAAGAAAAGCCATCATGGCGGGCTTGAGCAGCTACCATGATGACTTGTGATTAATCTATGATTGGGTATACTGGGCTCGAACCAGTAAATTACGGATTCAGAGTCCGCTGCCTTACCAATTTGGCGAATACCCAATAAGAATCTACGTTGCGTAAACAACTATTTAATAGTAACTTGTTACGCTTTTGGTGTCAACCAGTTTTGCCGAAAAAAGACGAATTCCTGTATGAATTCCCATTTCTGTGTAATTTTATTCATTCAAGGATTGACAATATTGGGAGAATAGCGTAAATTAGATACTGCTAGTTGATAACATTGCCCGCTGGTCAAACTGGTTTAAGACGTCGCCCTCTCAAGGCGGAGTTACGGGTTCGAGCCCCGTGCGGGTGATAAATGGTCCACAAACGTTGGTAAAACAGCGCTTGTGGGCTTTTTCGTTATCATAAAATTTGGATGCGTTAGTTGCGGGTAAATTGTGTGGACTAGACCAGTTTAGGCGCGGGTAAACTCTGAGAAACAGGTAGTACGTGCTGGCCAATCTTTAGTGGTTGTTGCTTGAGACAGATTGTACTGTCACGGCAACGATTTTTTTGATAGTGACAGGATTGGAGAAAACTGATAGACATTCGGCTAACCCGATAGTATACATTTGTTGTTTGTCAGCTTGGGTATTGGAGAGCTTACATTTAAGCTTAAAAATTATAGTTACATAATAAGATGTTTGTGAAGAAAAATGAAGTTATCACATGAAAACCAAATCTTATGCTATCTAAGTTATCTGAATTTGTGAATCCGCTTAAAACGCTGATATTAAAACAATTATAAAAAACAAACCAAGCAAGAAATGATTGATAATTATCCTTACTATCTCGGGCGGTTGATGGTACACTATATCTATTAGGAACGTTAAATATTTTAACCAAGCACTTGTCAGCGGCATCTTGTAAGTTTAACAAGATCTCAGTACGCTAATGGGTGTTTTCGCTTGGACAATAAAAAATAAAAATTTTCATAAACGAAGCAGGGCAAAAAGTTGAGGAAAGTAAAGAAGTTCAGTTCGTCTGGACGAGGGGGTTACGTGCATGAAGAAAGGAATCGTGACGGCGGCAATAACTTTGGCTACGGCCGGGCTTGGGCTGTGGTCGAGTATACCCGCGGATGCGGCAGAGCCACGCTATTATAATTATCAAGACGCTTTAACCGGAGCACCACAGGGGGTCGATTTAAATTCGTCCGAGTACAGTGGTTATTTTTGGAATGGCGATAATGGCGTGGAAGCTAATGGTACCAACAAAGCAGAGATTGTTAATGCCGGGAGCACAACTAATTCCGCCATCAAGATTTCGCAGGCTGGTGAGAAAAATTCCTGGGGAGCCATTTGGTCGCGCGACGCGGTATTTGACCTGGCCAAGCCGGAAAGAACGGGCATGTGGATATATACCAGTACTGAGCAGGCGTTTGTCAATCAAGGGTTAGGCGATGGCATGGCGTTTGTTCTGCAGAATTCCACACAAGGCGTGAAGGCCTTTTCTAAGTCGACAGCGCTTGATAAAGATAAGAATACTGTCATTACACCTGGCGTTGGGGAGAGTATGGGTGTTTGGGGGATGGACCCACAAAGTTGGCAGAAAATGGATTTAGGGCAAAACGCAATTGATAGAAGCTGGGCACTGGAATTCGATACGCATCGTAACCAGGAAGATCCATTGAAATTAGTCCAGTGGGATTTAAACGACACGTACCCGTCATCATTTGACAATGGAAATTACTACAATCAATTTGATTCTTCAGGCGATGCAACGGGGGCGGCGGGAACGATTAGTAGTAGTAATAACCATATCGCTTCGAACTACCCAGGCAGTGCCAGTACCTATACAGCGGTGGGAGCAGCAGGATTGAAAACGAATATTTGGGCAACTAACTTGTTAGGGGCAACTACTTGGTATCCAACATTGTTCTCCTCAGATTATCGTGGTACTTATTATTTCTACAAAATGACACATTTAGGTTACCTAGACGAAGGGAAAAATGCTGACGCCACGACCGATAAGATGACGGATCACCGGTGGCATCACGTGACCTTAACCTATACGCCCCCAACTAATGGTACTAATATTGGTAAAATGAGATATGTTTACGATGACAAAAATTCCGATACTGGCCAGCCGAAGCAACCAGCCAATGAAGCAACCGTTCCCCTTAAACTAGACGAATTTAAGCTGGAAAACGGAAGCACCAAAGTTCGTTGGGGATTTACGGGGTCAACGGGAGAAAGTACGGAAAACAACCTGGTAGTTTTTGACCAAGTACCGGGTGACGTTGTGAACAGTGCCACAGCCACCCTCAGTATCCAAGACAACGATTCGAATGATTATACACCGGTTGATACCAGTTCTACGCCGACGATTTCTGGCGGAATGCCAGTCAAACTGGCTTATACGTTTAAGCGGAGCGGTGGTTCGAAAGATTGGGAAGAGGTTAATGCCGCACTGAACATCCCCAACAGTATCACCCTGACGTCTGGGAGCATTGAGAATCCCGATGGGTCCCGAGCCGAGGTGGATATTTCTAAACGTGATGGGACAACGCTGCCCGTTAATCTAGGTAGTGATGGCAACGGTCTTACGTTGACCGGTTCAGATGAGGCCAAGATTACCCTTTATGGGACAGTTGGTGCCGATGCGGCAACGGAGGCTGAGGCTACCAGTTACTTCAACGGGTCTAACGCCTCGGCCGCCGCAAGTCTGCCTGCCTTTAACGTGAAGGCGTCCAATTTAAAAATGACCATTAGTCCGGAAGACAGTACGTTAAACGTTGCGGACGGGTCAGGTCAACCTGCCCAAATTGTGGGTCAAGCCAAATATCCTTATGGACTTGATGCTGGAGCGGCCGCTATGAAGCCTGAGGACATCATTGTTCATCTAGTAGTCAATCACGTTGATCAGGGATCCAAGGCCTTAACTGATATTTTGGCAATGCCCGGTGTTGATCCATGGGTCTTCAGCTATCCTGTTGATGACAGTCTGCTAAAGAGGGGCGTCAATACCATCGAGCTTTACAGTACCAATAAGTCGTCCGAAGAGCGTTCTAATACGGATTCGGTTGACGTCACAACCAGTGGCTACGGGTTCGGTAGCACCAGTGGGCCATTGGTGTTTCAGCCGACCGTGCTGAGTGGGTCCGCGACGGTGATTAAGCGGTCGGCTAAGTGGGCGCTAGCGGTCGTTGATTCTCGGCAAAAGGCCGGCTGGCAGCTCGTTGCGCGGACGGCGGGCATGACCTTGAACGACAATACGGCCGTGAAGACGCCCCTAGACGGCCAGTTGATCTATGTCGACAGCGACGGCACGCAACACCCCTTGTCCAATGACATGTCAACGCTAATTGCCACCGGACAGGCAACTGGTGATGATACGGAGACTGATATTGCAGCCGACTGGTCTGATGATCAAGGCATTCTGCTGAAGATCAACGGAAGTGCCATGCAAGGCAACTACTCCGGTGAAATCGACTGGGAGTTGACGAACGTCCCTAGTTGATAAGAGTCACAAAGTAATGGGTTCTCGGACAACACCGAGGGGCCATTATTTTTTAGCGGTCAACGGGATGCTGGCATGGAAGGTCTGTGGGAATTGCGGCTGGCTCCTTAGCACGGCGTCCCAACTCACGTCGATGCGAGTCACGTCGGCCACCTCGTTTAGCCGGGGCATGAGATAGTAAGTCGTTCCCGCCGTCCGCGTGCCCTGATTCAGGTCGCCCGCGAACACGTCGCTGTTAGAGCGGTCCGCGGTGAGACGCTGACCGTCGTTTGTGGTTAACGTTTTCGCAACGGGGTAGGTCTGAATGTTAGCTCCCGCGTGAATCTTCATGTGAACGCCAATGATACCGTTGATGGTGAGGGGCCCGTCGTTGCTGGGGATGCGGTAAGGGCCATAGGTGCGGTAGACCGTGATGCGGTCAATGGCAAATGTCGTGTGGGCCCACTGGCGATTACGATAGGCTACGCGGTAAGTCCGGTGGTTCGCCAATGAAATGTTGTGGCGGCCCAGCATCAGCTGGTTGGCCGCAGTGGGCGCTGCCGGTGCGGCTGAATTCGTGGGGAGTGGGTCGGGGTGGGCCCCTCTGAGTGCGGCGATACCCACGAAGTTAAGACTGACCGCGTACAGCAGGGTACCGCTGATCAGCAGGCGCCCGGTCCGGACGCGTTGTCGCCAGGTGAAACTAGTGGCGACGGGCGTGCGGGGACCCCGACTCGGACTCAGTAGCTGGACGAGGACCAGCCCCCAACCAATGACGGGTAGTGCTAACCACCCTAAGAAGCGCCCGGTACGGTGCCGGTCATGCAGGCGCTGCAAGGTGGTGGCCAGCGTGATGAGGCTGCAGGTAAACAAACCAGCTGCCGTGACCAGTAGTAGCAGTGCCTTGCCCGGGTTCAGGTAAGCGGGCTGCAGGCGAAAGGCCGGATATTGCAAAACGGTGCTCATGAGCGTGATCAGTAGACCACAGGTGAGTACCGTGAGTACGCCAATACGTTGCCAGTAAGCGCCGCGGGTGAGCTGGCCGTGGCACGTGAAGAGCGCGGCCATGAGTGACAACTGGGGTGCGCCACAGGTGGGGCATTGTGCGAGAAATGGGTTAAGTCGGTGACCGCAAGTGGAGCAGCGGTGCCGGTTGACTGGCAGATGCAGTGGTGACGCCTCCTAAATAGACCCGTGTTTAGCAAGTCTAGCTGAATTTTTAAAATAATTGGGATAAGTAAAAGACTACCAGAGATTGCGACCTAGCACAACCGATTAGTAGCCTTAAAAATAAATAATATTATTAATAAAAAGTATTGCGAAAATTATAATTTGAACAGGTGGGGCTTCCCGTAGTACCAGCCCTGCCGCAGGTCGATTTCCAAGTCATTGGCCATCTTGTCTTCGGCCTCATTTTCCACACCTTCCAGAATCAAGCGTAACTTGTAGTCCTGGGCGACCTTTTTCCAGAAAACCAGGTTATCCGGAATTTCTGCGGCGCGACCCTCAGCCCGGAAATTTTGCATGGCAAATTTAATTTCGCTAGCGTAGGGCAGAATCGGTTTGATGTGGTCAAAGGTATTGATACCAGTCCCGATATCGTCTAGACTAAGTTGAATCGCGTGGTCGTCAAAAAAGTGAACCTGATCGATAATTTGCTGGTTCGAAACAGCCGTGTCGGTCTCTTCTTCGGTGACCTCGAGAATCAAATTCACTGGGGCAATCTGTAGCTGAGCGTCGACGATCGCTTGGGCAATCGTGCAGTCGACGAATTGCCGCTGGTTAACGTTGTAGGAGACTGAGCCAATCTTCAGCCGCAGTTTTTGGGCCGTGCGTTTGATCAGGTCGGCCTGGGTGTCGATAGGAATTGACTCGAAGTCTTGAGGCAAGACCCATTTGCCGTCGACCTGTTGGCGAATGAGCATTTCGTAGCCAATCAGTGAGTTGTTGGTGACATCTAACTGGGGCTGTAGAAAATAACGGTACATGTCGAATGGTTCCTCCTTTCAAGTGTCTGCTCCCATCATACTTTATTTTAACGAATTCGGATAGGGGAAATGACCAGAAAAACAGGAGTGGGGGGAACTAGCAAAAGCGCAAATCGTTCATCCCGTGACATAATGTTTTATATAAATAGTTATGGTTTTATTATATGAATTGTTTTATAGTAGTTGTTAGAGCAAATTAATGCGTTATACTAGTACCAGGATTGGAGAACCAATTACTGGATTAATTATTAAATCACTGAGCAAGGAGATTATTCCATGTCATGGACTATGTGGCTTGTACCGCCCATCATTACCAGTATTTTCTTCACCTTGGGAGTTATCACCCTGTACTGGTCGATTTTTACTTGGGTCACAGCGAAGGCTGAATCCAGTCGGCGACCATACAATTTAAAACATGTTCAAGTGATCATTGGGACCACCTGTGCTGTGGTATCCGTCTTCGCCTTGCAGATGATTGTCCGCGACAGCCACCTGTCTTGGACGTTTACGAACTTTCAACTACTTCTCTTGATCTTTGTGGCGTATTTCTTGGCACTCAAGATTCCCACCTGGCTGATTCTGTTAGCCGGGGTCGGATTCATGGTGCTCAACGGTAACGTGACGGCCATCTTGTCTTGGGGGTATACCTTTATCTTCATCTTGTTCTACTGGTTATCTTACCAGCAAAGCACACACCTCTGGCGGGCACCATACACCCGCTACATCTCGGTAGCGACGGCGTTCGGCCTGGCACTCTGGATGTTTGTCAAGTTCCGTTTCCAACTGCCGTGGACGACTTACTGGATTGAAATTGCCGACTACCTGGTCTTGGCCACCTTGATGTACGGCTATTTCAAGATTCAAGATAAGGACCGCCGTATCAAGGACCGCTTGTTCCAGTCGGCGAACTGGGATGCGCTGACGCACGTGCAAAATTATGCGGCTTATGACCGCGCCGTGGGTTTTCATTTCCACCAGAGCGCCGCGCACCAACGGGACCTGGCGATGATCATGTTTGACATCGACCACTTCAAACACATCAACGATACGTATGGTCACTTGGCCGGCGATGAGGTGCTTAAGCAGGTTGCTAACGCGGTTGCCGCGAGTTTGAAGCCATTTGGCAGCGACATCATCTTGTACCGGACGGGGGGCGAGGAGTTCAATATTCTCTTACCTGACCGCGACTTAAATCGGGCGCGACCAATCGCCCAAGAGGTATTTGACGCGGTGAAGAACCTGACGACGACTTACAATGGTGAGGACTTGAACGTCACCATTTCCGTGGGTGTCTCCGTCCTGCACGACCGGGACCGCAACCCACTGGACTTTTACAAGCGGGTCGATGCCAACCTGTATCACTCCAAGCAAACGGGGCGGCACCGCATTACCGCTAGCTAGATAAATGATAACGACGGGAACGGGGCCGATTGGTGACCGTTCCTTTTGTTTACAAATTTTTAAATAGTTAAGCCGTGTGCCCGCCGAAAAAAACGTGTAAAATACAAGTTAACCGGGGAATTCCCCGGGTAGAATGGAGCGATCATCGTGATCTTATTACTATTGTTATTGTTGCTACTGTTTCCACTACTGCGGTTGGTCTTTGGCCTAGCCGGCTGGCTGTTGGGGATTGTGGGAACGCTGATCATTGGCGCCATTGTGCTGGTCGCCTTTGCCGCACTATTCCGTTTCTTTATCGTGGCGGTACTGGTCATTGGCGGCGGCATCTGGGCTTCTCACGCCATCTTCAGCTAACCCATATTTGCGGTCAATGAACGCACCTTACTCTGTGCTGGCCGCCTTGCCGTTCGCCAAATTTGGACCGTGACGCTGTGGGAGGGACCGGTCGACGCCAAAGGGCGGTCTTCAACCTCGCTTCGAGCCGAAGACGCCAGTTTCCAAGCAGTTCACTTGCAAACTCCCACGGCTGAGTCCAAATTTAGCTCACTCACGGCTACGTGACAGGTTACCCACTAGTGTGGATGAACGTTGCCGTTTCAGCGATTTCTCTGCTAATTTTGTGGTTAATCACCGACGTGACCGGAGGCAGTCAGAGGTGTAGGTTGCTGTGACAACGGTGTTAGCTGAGCGTTTTTTCTCAGCTTACAGCGTGGACGTGTTTGGAGATTGACGGGGTTCGTCAAGCTTCAAACCGAGTCGGCGGACCGCTCCTTAGGCCGCCGGCGGTCCCCATAGCTACCGGAATCTCTGACAGCCGCAGGTGGTGGCATGGACTCATTTCATGTTCACGATCCTTGTCAGTTGCGTATTATCAGGTGTTTTTGTACTTGCAACCTTTAGGTGACCAAACTAAACGCGGACAAACGAAACGGGCAACCCGCTACTGGGCTGCCCGTTTTTAAGTCATCATTCAAAAGAAATTTCCACCAAGTACATGTGCTCGGTGGGGATGTAACTGGTGGTGATCCAGACTTCGCGGTAGTCTTCTTTAGAACTACGCGTGCGGTCGAAGAAGTCGTTCAACAGCTCACCATTTTTGGCTAAAAAGTCATCATCCATCCGGTTGACCAACAGGTGGCCAACGGGGAAGTAGAGTTCCTGATTCGCTACCGGCACCGAGTCGGGGACGCCAATCGCGATGACGTTGCTATTGCGCTGTTGGATAAAGCGAACCTGATCTTGATGACGGTGAATATAGGTTAAGACGTTATAGATTGAATCTGAGTTGCTCGCCATGCTCTTACTCCCTTCAGTGTCCCCATTGTAACAAATATTGACAACATTACCAGCTTTATGAATGGTAAAAAGCGTTCCGTAAACGCTTACATGGCGGTGTTTTGCCACCGATTGGTCTTCTAGCTGAAGGTTGCAAGCCTTAGCTAGATTTATGGTGACGTCTGAGTTTACGGGGACAAAATTAGTCTTTGAATGTGATTTAGTCCGTGCTGGCCGCCTTACCGTTCGCCAAACTTGGACCGTGACGCTGTGGGAAGGACCGGTCGAAGCCAAATGTGTTTGGAGATTGACGGCGTTTCCCATAACTACCGGAATCTCTGATAGTCGCAGATGGTGGCGTGGACTAATTTAATAGCCTTGCTCCTCGTCAGCTGAGCCTTATTTACTTGTAACCTTTGCCCGTTGGCTGAAAAGGTCAATTAGTTTCTCTGCCAATGCAATTGCCGAAATTAGTGAAACAAATGCCAAGGCTGAAACCGGCTGATAGTGATGCATCTTCTGTAGCCGAGAGTCCGGCAAATATGGTTCAGCCGTGGGAGGCGTCGAGACCGCCCCTTGGCTCGCCCCGGCCGCCCACCGCGTTCCGACCCATATTTGACGGACGGTAGGCGGCCAGTTCGGACCATGTGGCCGTAAGCAACTAGTTCTACTGCACTCAGGATACTGGTCCAGCACCATGATTACGGACATTATTTTTTGTCACCGCTGATTAATTTAAGCGGTAATACATGATTGCAAACACGATTCAAGCGAGTATAATTGTCGCATATGCATTTTTGATGTTTTACAGAGTAACCTTAGAAGAAAGAAGGCCAAATTTCATGATGCGACTTGCCCGAAAACACTTGGACTGGTGGGCAGTAGTCCTTGCTGTTGGGTTTATGATTATTCAAGTTGCCTGTGATCTCTCCTTACCGACGTTGACTTCCAACATCATCGATAAAGGGATCGCCAACAACGATATCGGCTACATCTGGCGCACGGGTGGCCTGATGCTCCTCTTGAGTTTCATTGGGGTATTGGGAGCCGCCGGAAACGTGTATTATGCGTCTACGCAGTCGCAACGGATGGGCCAACGAATCCGAACTGATTTATTTAAGAAAGTCACGTACGCGTCCACCGAAGAATTTGAAACGGTGGGGAACGCGTCACTGATTACCCGGACGACCAACGACGTGGTACAGATTCAAAACGTCATGGTCCAAATGCTACGGATGATGCTGATGGCGCCCATCATGTTGGTGGGGGCTGGCGTCTTGGCTTACGTCAAGAGTCCGCGGCTGACGATGGTCTTCTTGGTTGCTTTGCCTGTATTGGCCTTTTTCACCGGGCTGATCATGTACTTTGCAGTGCCATTGTTCAAGAGCTTGCAAAAGAAGATTGACCGCATCAACCTGGTCTTTCGTGAAGGTCTGACGGGGGTCCGGGTCATCCGGGCGTTCAACCAGGACCAATTCGAACAAGACCGTTTTGAAGGGGCCAACAAGGATTACACGTCAACTGGGATCAAGGTCTTCATGATCGTCTCACTGATGTTACCGGTCATCACGCTGATCGTGAGCGGGACCAACATCGGGATCGTCTGGTATGGCGGCAAGCTGATTGGGAGCCAAGCCATGGAGGTCGGTAATTTGGTCGCGTTCATGACTTATGCCACCCAATTATTGATCAGTTTCATGATGGTCTCCATGGTCTTCGTCTTCCTGCCACGGGCCCAGGCGTCTGCGGCACGGATCAACGAAGTCATGGATTTGAAGAGTAAGATCAATGATGCGGACCAACCAGTTGCGTTGGACCAATCGGCGGCCAGCCTGACCTTTGATCACGTGAACTTCCGGTATACGGGGGCAGAAAAATTAGCCTTGACCGACGTGAACTTTACCGCCACGGCGGGGCAGACCGTCGCCATTATCGGGGGGACTGGTTCTGGGAAATCCACGCTGGTCAACCTGATTCCACGGTTATTTGACCCAGAAAGTGGCCAAATCAAGCTGAACGGCACGCCACTGACGGCCTTGAGCCAAAAGGCGTTGCACGAAGCGATTTCCATCACGCAACAAAAAGCGGTGCTGTTCTCCGGAACGGTCCGCAGTAACATGACTTACGGGATGTCCGACGCCAGTGATAGCCAAATTTGGCACGCACTCGACGTTGCCCAAGCCAGCGACTTCATTAAAGAAGAGGGTGGCTTAGACGGTGTCGTTGAACAAAACGGGGACAACTTCTCTGGTGGTCAACGACAACGGTTGGTCATTGCCCGGACGATTCTGAAGCGGGCGAGCGTCTACATTTTTGATGACTCGTTCTCTGCACTGGACTTCAAGACCGATGCGCTGTTGCGACAAGATCTGCGGCAAGATGCTCAGGTTCAAGCCGGTGTCACAGTCATCGTTGCCCAACGGGTCTCCACGGTTGCCGATGCCGACTTGATCTTAGTGATCGACGGCGGGAACATCGTGGGCCAAGGGACACACGACGAATTGAAGGCCACCAACAAGACTTATCAAGAAATTCTCGACTCACAACTGCGGAAGGGGGATACCGTCGATGCGTAATGGACGTGGTGCCGCTACCAAACAACGGCCACAAAAATTCTGGGGGACGACTCTCCGGTTGTTCCGCTACATGAAAGCCTGGCTTCCCGGTATCTTCGTGGTGTTAGTCTTCGCTATCGTCTCGGTGGTCTTGCAGATCAAGACGCCGAAGATCTTGGGGGAAGCCACCACGGAACTGTTCAAGGGTGTGATGAAGGGAACTGCCGAGCTAAAGGCCGGTATCGCCATTCACAGCCTGCCAGTTGACTTTGGCAAGATTGGCCACATTCTGGTGGTCGTCGGCATCATGTATGCCGGAGCGGCGGTATTTGGTATCGTCCAACAGCTGATCATGAGTTGGATCTCCCAAAAGGTCGTTTACCGTTTGCGGCGTGACCTGAAGGAAAAGATGCAACGGTTGCCGATCAGTTACTACGATACCCACAGTAATGGGGACCTGATGTCACGGATGGCCAACGATATGGATAACATCGGGGGCACGCTACAACAGACCTTGTCGCAAATCGTGACCAGTGTCCTGACCTTCTTTGGGGTCTTGTACATGATGCTGACCATCAGCGGCTGGCTGACGTTGGTTGCCTTGGTCTCCGTTCCACTGAGTGTCTTAGTGGTCGGTATCGTGGCGCCAAAATCGCAACGGTTCTTCGCTAGTCAACAGAAGAACCTGGGGCTGTTGAACAACACGGTTGAAGAAACGTACGCTGGCCATACAGTGGTCAAGACGTTTAACCGTGAAGAAGCGGCTCAAGAAGAATTCGAAGAACACAACCGTAAGTATTACCAATCCGCGTGGAAGGCGCAATTTGTTTCCAGTCTGATTTTCCCGCTGATGAACTTCGTGAAGAACCTGGACTATCTGGCTGTCGCCGTTATCGGTGGGATTCAGGTTGCCAACGGGACCGTGAGCTTGGGGAACGTGCAGGCCTTCCTGCAATACACCAACCAATTCTCACAACCCATCACGCAAATGGCCAACTTGACCAACACGATTCAGGCGACGATTGCCTCTGCCGAACGGATCTTTGCCGTATTGGATGAAACCGATATGGTTGAGACCAAGACGGCGGAGGTCCCCGCTGAAACGGCGACTAATGGCAATGTCATTGAATTTGACAACGTGGCCTTCAGATATGTGGAAAATAATCCACTGATCGAAGACTTTAATTTGAAGGTCAAACCGGGTGATATGGTCGCCATTGTCGGGCCAACTGGGGCCGGGAAGACCACTATCATCAATCTGTTGGAACGGTTCTACGATGTCGATTCTGGCCAGATCAGGTATCGTGGTCAGGACACGCACGCCGTGGGCCGGACCGATTTACGCCGGCACTTCGCGATGGTGCTGCAGGACACCTGGTTATTTACCGGGTCGATCTTCGACAACATCAAGTACGGTCGCGAGGATGCGAGTGAAGCAGACGTGTACGCGGCGGCCAAGGCAGCTCATGCCGACACCTTCATTCGCCAACTACCAGATGGGTACGATACCATCTTGAATGAAGCGGCCACCAACATTTCCCAAGGGCAACGGCAATTATTGACGATTGCGCGGGCCTTCGTGGCGGATCCAGACGTCTTGATCTTGGACGAAGCCACTAGTTCGGTCGATACCCGGACGGAAATGCTGATTCAACACGCCATGCAAAGCTTGCTGGCAGGGCGGACGAGCTTCGTGGTCGCCCACCGGTTATCCACGATTCAAAATGCCGAGAACATCGTGGTTATGAATCACGGCCACATTGTCGAAACCGGGAACCACGCCAGCTTGTTAGCGGCCAATGGTTTCTACGCCGACCTCTACAATAGTCAGTTTACGGGTAACGATTTGGCATAATTCAAGGGTATTTACAAAGCGTCTTGCCAGTGGTGGCAGGGCGTTTTTTTGTGCACGCGGGATTGTTGGTGGCATTCGCCTTATACAGCACGGCGTTCTCTCTAACTTTACTAACGAAATTCAGCCGTGCATTGTAACCAGCTTTCAGAAAGGTTTAGGAAATTTTAAGTTTGCTTAGCGTGCGCACTCGTA
Organism: Levilactobacillus yiduensis; assembly: GCF_024718525.1. Classification (NCBI taxonomy): domain Bacteria; kingdom Bacillati; phylum Bacillota; class Bacilli; order Lactobacillales; family Lactobacillaceae; genus Levilactobacillus; species Levilactobacillus yiduensis. The sequence goes on along the minus strand of NZ_JAMXAZ010000006.1, from coordinate 139,960 downwards.
GCGCAATTTTGACTTGGTCTTGCCCACAATGGTAGGCGGCTAGTTTGCACTACAGGGCATGTAACCGCTAGTTTAAGACAAACTGGAATTGCCATTTGCCAGTCGGGATGGGTACAATGGACCCAGAGAAAGAGAGAGGTGCGGTCCATGGCGTATGTAGAAACGAAAGCGGCCCTTCAACGGCTGGTCGCGGAAAAGGTGGTCCCAGGGGTGAGCTTTGCCCTGATCGATGGCGACCGCGTGGAAACGGGGCAGTACGGTGTTGCCGCCATTGTGCCCCATACTGAGCCATTGCGGCCGGGGATGCTGTACGACGTGGCCTCGCTGACCAAGGTCGTGGGGACGTTAAGCGTGGTCCTGCAGCTGCTAGCGGCGGGCCGGTTACACTTGACTGACCACGTGCACGACTACTTGCCGGAGTGGCAAGATTCGCGGGTGACTGTGCGGCATTTACTCACGCACACGTCGGGCATCACGGGCTACATCCCCAACCGCAACCAATTGGATGCTGTGGCGTTGACCCACGCGCTGTTACACCTGCACGTCGGCCCGACATTTGGCCGGAAAATGGTCTATGCCGACGTCAACTACATTTTCCTCGGGTGGATCGTTGAACAAATTTTAGGCGACCCCATTCAGGTGGCCGTGCAACAGCGTGTGTTGACGCCACTGGGGATGACCCACAGTACGTTTACCCCCACGGAGCCACTGGCATGTATCCCAACGGCTCAGACCGTGACGCGTGGCTTGATTCGTGGTGAGGTCCATGACCCCAAGGGCTATGTGTTGCAGCGGCGGTGCGGGTCTGCGGGCCTATTCAGTACGGTCGCTGACCTGACACGGTTCTGTCAGGCCTACTGTCGGCCGGAAATGGCCCCGGCAGTCCTGCCACCGACCTTCATTCATCAGCTAACGCATGATTGGACACCCAATGGTCACGCTGGCCGTTCACTCGGCTGGGCGTTGACCGCAACCCAGTGGCCACAGTCGCACCGGGTCATCTGGCATTCGGGGTTCACCGGCACGTATCTGGTGATCGACCCAATGACCCGGCAGGCGATGGTGTTCTTGACCAACCGCGTTCATCCCGTGGCCCCCAACGAACCGTATCTGGACCAACGCAACGCGGTGATTGGCACGTATTTGGCCGAGAAAAGCCGGTATGTTGGTCATGATTTTTCGTAATGAACTGAAGTTTAAGGACTGACTAAGCTCTTAAATCTCAACCAGATAGCATTCTAACTATGAAAGCTAGTGAAACCAGAATGCCTCCGTCAGCCAGCAGTTCCGCCTGCTCTGGGGAACACCTCCAGCCTGAGAAGCGGTCTTCCGGTTCGCTTGAAAGCCTGGCAAAATTCGCCAGTCTCTCAAGTCGTCCCACCCAGTAACCTGGCCAAAAACGCCAGCTAACTGGGTCGACACAGCCGGCTGCACTACTGGCTGACTCCGGCGGATTGGTGCTTGTCAGTGACTGTGCATTAATTAAAAACCAATGGTAGAATCAGCTGGCACTAAGGGTTAAACGCATTGTTAATTAGCAATCACCGTGTAGCCGAGAGTCCGCCAAATATGGGTTCAGCCGTGGGAGTTACCTTAGCAGCGCTATTTGCTGGTTAGGTAACTGGCGTCTTTGAGACGTGGTCCATCGGCTCAAAGGCGAGGTGTCGAGACCGCCTTATGGCTCGACACGTCCGCCCACAGCGTTCCGACCCATATTTGGCGGACGGTAGGCGGCCAGTTTGAGCTATCCCCCTGGACATAACTAGTTCTATCACGGCAATATTTTTAGGCGATTTTTGCCGTTCAACTTGTAATAAATAAAAAGTTCCAATCACTATCGTCAGTGATTTAGACGAAGGTGGTTGGAACTTTCTTTAAGTTTAAGATTGGTATGCCTACTGATGCCAGCTTATTTAGAACGTTGCCGGAATCGGCAGTGCCTCTTGCTGGCTGAAGTCGGCGTCCGGGTATTTCCGCTTCAAAGCGGCCACTAACAGGTGCTTGGCGATGTCGCCGTTACGCGTCAGAATTGGGCCGTGGAAGTAAGAACAATAAACGTTCTTGTAAATTGCCCCTTCCGTACCGTCCTCGCCGTTATTACCCTTGCCTGAGACGACGTTACCCAGTGGTCGTTCGCTCTTGCCCAGGTAAGTCAATCCCTGGTGGTTTTCAAACCCGTGGTAGGTCTCACCGGTCTCCTGGTTCTTGATGACGATGTCACCGATGAAGCGGTTGTGGTCTTGGGCCAGCGTATAGTGGTCCAATGCACCGATGCCGGGTAATTTTTCGCCGTCAGCGCCAATATAGTAATGGCCTAACAGCTGGAAACCGCCACAGATGGCCAATAGGGGACCGTCGGATTCGATGAATTTGATCAACTCAGCCTTTTTGGTCTGGATATCTTGGGAGACGATGGTCTGTTCAAAGTCTTGGCCACCGCCAAAGAAGGCCAGATCATAGTCGTCAGCGTGGAAGTCTTCCTCGAGGCTGACAACCTTCACGTTTAAGGTAACGTCCATTTGCTTGGCATAGTAGTTCAACGCCAGAATATTTCCGACGTCACCGTAAGTGTTCATCAGGTCGCCGTACAGGTGGGCGACGTTTAATTCGTAACTCATAGACCGAGACCCTCCTTGACGTAGCCTTTATCAGCTAAAATTTTACGCATCTGCAGCATGGCGGTGTAGGTCGCCAGCACGTAAACGCGGTCGGTCGAGACCTTCTTGATCTCGTCCACGACCTTTTCCAGGTTCGGTTCCACAATGTGGCGGTCGTCGGGAATTCCCGCGACCTTCAGCCGGAACGTGATGTCCTTGTAACGCTCGCCCCCGGTGATGACGGTCGGAATGTCCCGGTCGGCCAACTGTTCAAAGTCGCCATCCCAGATCCAACTGGTATCGATACCGTCCGCGTAGTTGGCGTTGAGCAGGCCCACCAGAGAAAATGGGTGCGTGTCCGTGCCAATCATGTGCAACACCTGGTCTAATCCCACGGGGTTCTTGACCAAGATGATGGTGACCCGCTTGCCGTCCACGTTGATGACCTCTTGGCGACCAAAGACTTGTTGGTTGGCGTTGAAGGCGTCACTGACCTGTTCCGGCGTCACGTCCATGAAACGACCCACCGCGTAAGCAGCTAGGGCGTTGTAGATGTTGTAGGTCCCACCGACCTGAATCTTGAAGGGGTGACCGTCGATTTCAAATTTCGAAGACGTTGGCGTCTGCTCGCCCAACTTGGTCAACCGGTAAGTTAGCTCCGGCCGTGAGAAGCCACAGTTCGGGCAGAAATACTTGCCTTGATTGCTGTAGGTCAGGGAATGGTAGTGCAAAATGTGCTCACAGTTGGGGCACAGCACGCCATCCGTGTTGGGCTTGGCCTTGAAGTCGCCGTCGGGCTGGTCGTCAAAGCCGTAGTACTGAATTGGATTTGGCAATTCCTTGGAATGAAAAATTGGGGAGTCACCGTTGGCAATAATGGTTGCGTTAGGCGCCAGGGCCACCCCGTCAAGAATTTTTTGGTAAGTGGTGTAAATTTCACCGTAGCGGTCCATTTGGTCCCGGAAAATATTCGTAAAGACAAAAGCTTTCGGTTCAATGTATTGGGTCACCTTAATGACGTTGGCCTCATCGACTTCCAGTACCGCCAGTGGCCGGCCAGTCTTCGGGTTCTTGGCGTTCAAGAAAGTGGTGACGATTCCCTGTTCCATGTTGGAACCAGTGGGATTCGTCAAGATATCGGGATACTTTTCACGGAGCACGGAGACCGTTAACGCCGTGGTCAACGTCTTTCCGTTGGTTCCCGTGATCACGATGACGTCATACTTGGCGCCCAAGGTCCGCAAAATGTTGGGATCGAGTTTTAACGTAATTTTTCCGGGGAGAGAACTTCCCCCGTGTAGAAACGTGTGGAGAAACCAGTAAGAGGATTTCCCCGCGAAGGTGGCAACGCCGCTTCTGAATGACATGCAATTCGCTCCTTAATCGCGACAAGATTTTTTAATGTCGGGTTCCATAATATTCAAGCCCTAATTTTAGCATTTTTTCGGCATTAAGGGGAGGACTCTGCTTGAACTTTCCCAAATCGCAAGGAGTTGGGTTGGTCAGCTGACGAGGTGGAGGTTATCTACCACCTACCGTCCGCCAAATATGGGTCGGAACGCGGTGGGCGGACGGGTCGAGCCAAAGGGCGGTCTCGACGCCTCGACTTTGAGCCGAAAGACCACGTCTCAAAGACGCCAGTTACCTAACCAGCAGAAATCACTGGCAAGGTAACTCCCACGGCTGAACCCATATTTGGCGAACTCTCGGCTACATAGGTCGTTGTCAGCGACTAGCCGCTAGCCCGTTGCGCCTGCCATTTAGTATAGCCACTGAGGTAACAGTAGTTGCAAGTGTGCCGAAGCTTGTTGATTGTCTTGGTAGGTCTCATGTACGGATTATGCTGACAGCCACCTGCAATCGCGACTACTGCCTGATTTGTTGGCGGGCAAGTACTAAAACAATATTGTTGATAAAAATAAGTGTAGCCGAGAGTGAAGCAAAATAGGCGTTCAGCCGTGGGATTTTCTAAGTGTTCTTCTTAGAAAATGGCGTCTGGGAAACGCGGGCTACGGTTCCCAGCGAGGGCTGAGACCGCCCTTTGGCTCAGACCGGTCCTTCCCACCGCGTTCCGATGCCTATTTTGCGAACGGCAAGGCGACCAGTACCGCCATGGTTGCCAATATCAGGACACTACCAGACTGGTAACGGTTTCGCAGAAAAATCTATCACCAATTGGCCGCGACAGTCGAATTTTCCAGCGTAATCGGCTATAATAGATAGAAACTGTCAAAAAGGTGGGAGCAACGTGGCGCAGCTATTTTTTCGGTACGGCGCAATGAATAGCGGGAAGACCATTGAAATCTTGAAGGTCGCCCATAACTATGAGGAACAGGGCAAGCGGGTCATCATTATGACCAGTGGCTTGGATACCAGAGATGGGGTCGGCCACGTCTCAAGTCGCATTGGCTTGAAGCGGACGGCTCATCCCATTTTTAAAGAAACCAATCTCTACGATGAGGTACAACGCATTGATGCGCAGGCCAACTGTGTGTTGATCGACGAGGCCCAGTTCATGACCAAGGCACACGTGTTCCAATTGGCCAAGGTGGTCGATGAGCTGCACATTCCAGTCATGACCTTTGGGTTAAAGAATGATTTCAAGAACGAACTGTTTGAAGGGTCCAAGTACCTCCTGTTATATGCGGATAAGATCGAAGAAATGAAGACCATTTGCTGGTTTTGCACCAAGAAGGCCATCATGAATCTGCGGTTCCACGACAACCAACCCGTTTACGAGGGTGAACAGGTTCAGATTGGCGGCAACGAGGCGTATTACCCCGTGTGCCGGCGCCATTATTTCAACCCACCATTGGACCAGATTGGTAAGTCGCGGCCAAAATAAGACAACGCGACAACACATTTTGCAAGGCGGTCGTTGAACCGTTTTGCCTGACGCAAGTTAATTTTGAAACGAGGTTAAATCGAATGGATGAAATGTTTGACAAGCTCCAAGCCGTGGCCGACCGCTACGACGAGCTCAATGAATTGATCAGTGACCCCGAAGTCATCGCGGACACGCAGAAATTCATGAAGCTGTCCAAAGAAGAAGGGGAGCTGCGCGAAACGGTGGACAAATACCACCAGTACCAAGACGTGACCAAGCAAATCGCCGATGACGACGAAATGCTGCGTGAAAAGCTTGACGATGACATGGACGCCATGGTCAAAGAAGAGCTCAAGGACTTAACGGCCCAAAAGGAAAAGCTCGAAGACGACATTAAGGTCTTACTGTTGCCGAAAGACCCCAACGATGACAAGAACATCATCATGGAAATTCACGGGGCTGCTGGTGGGGATGAAGCCAGCTTATTTGCGGCTGACCTCTTTAGCATGTACTCCAAGTACGCCGAACGCCAAGGCTGGAAGATCGAAATCGTCGATGAAAACGCCACTGAAGTTGGTGGGTTCAAGGAAATCGTCTTGATGATCACCGGGGACAAAGTCTACTCCAAGCTGAAGTACGAAAACGGTGCGCACCGGGTTCAACGGGTGCCAGCGACGGAATCTGCCGGTCGGGTCCACACCAGTACCGCGACGGTCGGCGTGATGCCGGAAGAAGAGGACGTGGACATTGATATCGATCCCAAGGACATTCGGACCGACGTTTACCGTTCCTCTGGTGCCGGTGGACAACACATCAACAAGACCTCTTCGGCCGTGCGGATGACCCACTTGCCAACCGGAATCGTCGTGGCCATGCAAGATGAACGGTCACAGCAACAAAACCGGGCCAAGGCCATGACCATTTTACGGGCCCGGGTCTACGACTACTATAAACAACAAGAAGAAGACGCCTACAACGCCGAACGGAAGTCTGCCGTGGGGACCGGGGATCGTTCCGAACGGATCCGGACTTACAACTACCCGCAAAACCGGGTAACGGATCACCGAATCGGCTTGACATTGAACAAGCTGGATCGCGTCATGAACGGGGAATTAGACGACATCATTGATGCCCTGATTCTATCCGATCAAGCGGCCAAGCTAGAAGACTTAAAGAACAATGGCTAAGACCACCATTTTGATGGCGATAAAGGCTGCCGAGCACCAACTGACGGCGGCCGGCCAAGAGACCAGCGTTGCCGCCTACTTGATGCAGGAAGGGCAAGGCTGGTCCTTTACCCAACTGGTCCAACACTACCGAGAAACGCTGGCCGGTGACCAACTGGCGACGTACCACCGGCAAATTGACCGGGTCTGTGACGGTGAGCCCGCCCAGTACGTCTTGGGGCACGCGCCATTTTACGGTCGCGAGTTTCGCGTCACGCCGGCCACGTTGATTCCTCGGCCCGAGACCGAGGAGCTCGTCGAGTGGCTGCTACAGCTGCCGGCAACGTCGCAGCGCGTGTTAGACGTGGGTACCGGGAGTGGAGCGATTGCGTTGACGTTAAAGGCGGAGCGACCGACTTGGGACGTGACCGCCACGGACATTTCGGCGGCGGCCATTGCGGTGGCCCAGGATAATGCCCAGGCACTCGACACCCCCGTAACTTTTGCGGTGGGTGACCTCTTGACACCGGTGGCCGGGCAGCGGTTTGACGTCATCGTGTCCAATCCGCCCTACATCGACCGGAGTGAACTGGCGGTGATGGACGATTCGGTCAAACGCTTTGAACCGGCGACAGCCTTATTTGCGGCCAACCACGGTCTGGCGTTTTACCAACGCTTCGCCCAGTTGTTGGGGGATTACCTGACGACACACGGGCAGTTCTTTGCGGAGATTGGGTACCAGCAGGGACCAGCCGTGCGGCAGTTATTTGCCACGGCCTTTCCTCAAGCGACGGTGACCATCAAGGCGGACATCAACGGCCATGATCGCATGGTCCGCGTGCAATTGTGAATTTAGATGGGAGATTAGAGAAATCGATATGGAAACCAAAATTTTTCAACCAACTGAAATCGCTGCGGCGGCCGCGGCTATCCAGGCCGGCCAACTCGTGGCCTTTCCCACGGAGACGGTCTATGGCTTAGGCGCCGACGCGACCAATGAAGCGGCGGTCAAGCAGGTCTATTTGGCCAAGGGTCGCCCCAGCGACAATCCGTTGATCGTCCACGTCACTGGCGAAGACACGGTCAAGAAATATGCCCAACCGCTGTCCGCCAAGGCCGAAGCGCTGATCAAGGCGTTTTGGCCTGGCCCGCTGACGCTGATTTTCAAGCTCCAACCGGGTGCCTTTTCGAAGGCCGTCACCGGGGGCTTGGACACGGCGGCCTTTCGGAACCCCGCTAACCAGGTCACGTTAGACCTGATCAAGGCGGCGGGAGTTCCGTTAGTCGGGCCATCCGCCAACACCTCAGGCAAGCCCAGCCCAACGCTGGCCAAGCACGTCTATCATGATTTAAATGGTAAGATTGCCGGCATTTTAGACGATGGTCCCACCAAGGTGGGGGTTGAATCCACGGTCCTGGACATGTCCACGGACATTCCGACGATTCTGCGTCCGGGTGGCGTGACTGAAGAACAACTGGCCGCCGTGATTGGGCAGGTTCAGTCCAACCACCACAAGGTCGGCAAGGGCGAGATTCCTAAGGCACCAGGGATGAAATACAAGCATTACGCGCCCAACGCCCAGGTCACGATCGTCGATGACGAGGCGGATTGGCCCGCAGCACTCGCATGGGCAGCCGAGCAGTCCGGAACCATCGGTGTGATGGCGTTGGACCGCACGCTGGCCAATGAAACCTTACCAGCAAACGCCGAAGCCTTCTCACTGGGGGCCGATATGGCCAGTGCCAGTCACCGGCTGTTTGCTGGGTTGCGGCATTTTGACCTGGAATCACCCGTGACCGGTATCCTGGCCCAAGGCTTCGCGGCAGAAGGCCTAGGTGCGGCTTACATGAACCGGTTGAATAAGTCAGCTGGCCAACAACATTTTGAAAAATAAGCATTGATTTGGGGGCCTGGGACAAAAGTCTCGGGCCTTTTGTGTCTCCGAATATCTGGTGTTGAAACCTGGGCCAAAAGGCAGCTGGTTCCGCTTAAAACTGATAAATAAACAATCCAAGCCCGGGATTATTCGTTTATCAGCCTTAATGCTCGCCAGCTAACCGCCTTTTAGTCCACTCTCTTTTTTCTGTCCTCAGCTAACATCGCTGTCATCGCAACAGCCATCTCGGATCGTCGCTGGTCGGTAACATCAGTGATTACCCACAAGGTAGCAGGATTATCGCTGAAATGACGGCGTTTATCTGCATTGAGTAGGTGAATTGCCACGTAGCCGTGAGGCGTCGAGACCGTTCCCTGGCTCACCCCGTCCGTCCACAGCGGTACGACCCATATTTGGTGGACGGTAGGCGGCCAGCACGGCCCACCGTACGTTTTATAAAATAATAAATAATGCGAAGTAGTCCCACTGAGGTGAAAAATTTGGTAAAATAGGACCAATTACAGTTCAGGGGGAATTGCCAGTGAATTTCAAAGAAAAAGATCCAGAATTATGGGGCGCTATCGCCAAAGAAGAAGACCGTCAGGAAGAAACGATTGAATTAATTGCTTCGGAAAACATCGTCAGCGAAGCCGTGCGCACGGCTCAGGGCTCCGTGTTGACCAACAAGTATGCCGAAGGGTATCCGGGAAAACGCTACTACGGTGGCACGCAGTACATCGACGTGGTGGAGCAACTGGCCATTGACCGCGCTAAGAAGCTGTTTAACGCCGAATACGCTAACGTCCAACCACACTCCGGTTCTCAGGCGAACCAAGCCGTCTATGCGGCATTTTTGAAGCCTGGCGACACTATTCTGGGGATGGGCCTGGATGCCGGGGGCCATTTGACTCACGGCGCTAAGGTTAATTTCTCTGGTAAATTGTACAATGCGTACAGTTACGCGTTGAATCCGGACACGGAACTCCTGGACTACGACATGATTCGTGACTTGGCGCTTAAAGTCAAGCCACAACTGATCGTGGCTGGGGCATCAGCGTACTCACGAATCATTGATTGGCATGCCTTCCGCGACATTGCGGATGAAGTTGGCGCTTACTTGATGGTCGACATGGCGCACATCGCCGGCTTAGTCGCTGCGGGTCTGCATCCTAGTCCCGTGGGTATCGCTGACGTGGTCACCACGACGACGCACAAGACGTTGCGTGGACCGCGGGGTGGGATGATCTTATCCCAAGCGGAAAATGCCAAGCGCATCAACTCAGCGGTCTTCCCCGGCACGCAAGGTGGGCCGTTGGAACACGTGATTGCCGGTAAGGCCGCCGCATTCTTCGAAGACCTTCAGCCGGAATTCACCGACTACGGCAAGCAAATTATTGCCAACGCCCAGGCGATGGCGGACGAATTCAACCAGTTGCCAAAGGTTCGGGTCGTTTCTGACGGCACGGACAACCACTTGATGACGCTTGACCTGTCAGCCACCGATCTTAATGGGAAGCAAGCCCAAGAATTGTTGGACAGCGTGATGATCACGACCAACAAGGAAGCCATCCCGAACGAAACGTTGAGTCCGTTCAAAACGTCAGGAATCCGCTTAGGGACGCCAGCAATCACGACACGTGGTTTCAACGCTGATGAATCCCGCGAAGTGGCACGCTTGATCGTTAAGACGTTACTGAACCCAACTGATGACAAAGTCTTGGAAGACGTGCGGCAACGGGTCCACGAGCTGACCAGTGCCCACCCTTTATCAGCGTTGGACTAAAAAATTTGTTGTAAAAACGTTTTCATTTGAAATTAACCGTTTTGGTAGCGGAAATTCATGGTACAATTGTAAGAAATCATAAAGGAGCGCTCATTCATGGGGAAGTTTCAAGTACTTGACCACCCGTTGATTCAACACAAACTGACGATTATCCGGAACAAAGACTGTGGGACCCGCAGTTTTCGGGAGGTTGTCAACGAAATCTCGACCTTAATGGCCTACGAAGTTTCGCGCGATATGCCTTTGAAAGATAAGGAAATCGAAACACCAATGGGAAAGATGACTGCCAAGGAACTCTCTGGTAAAAAGGTCGCCATTGTACCAATCTTACGTGCCGGTATCGGTATGGTTGATGGTATTTTGGAATTGATCCCAGCTGCTAAAGTCGGTCACATCGGGATGTACCGTGATGAGAAGACCTTACAGCCTCATGAATATTTCGTAAAAATGCCTTCTGACATTGACCAACGGCAAATCTTCATCGTTGACCCAATGTTGGCCACCGGTGGGTCAGCAATGATGGCCATCGAAGCTTTGGAAAAGCGTGGTGCTGATCCGAAGAACATGAAGTTCGTTTGTTTAGTTTCCGCACCAGAAGGGGTCAAGGCTTTACGTGAAGCCCAACCTGACGTTGATATTTACACGGCAGCGTTAGATGATCACCTGAACGAAGACGGGTACATTGTGCCAGGTCTCGGCGATGCCGGTGACCGGTTGTTTGGAACGAAGTAAACGTTAAAGAGATTCGGCCACTGCGGTCGAGTCTCTTCTTTGTTAGGAAAAAGACTGTGTCACCGCCATGTCAGGTGGGTGAGATGACTTAACTGCGCTGGTCCCGGTGACCATCAGTTCGTTGAGTTTATCAGGTAACAGGCTCAACTAAGCTGCCATCAAGGCCCGTTATAGACGCCGCTGGTCGCTTTGTTCTCAGCATTGGGTGAATGGTGCAAGGTGACCGATGGGCGTCTGCTCAGCGTCATTTTAGACGGTTAGAACCAGCGCTTGCTCAGTGGATCTGTCAATGATTTCTGGGGCAAGACCTGGTCCTGATCGACTAAAAATTTTATCATAGCGAGTGCGCACGCATATATACTGTGAAAACGATAACAATCCTTTTAAAAACTGGATTTTAATCTTACTCACAGGAATGTTTATCCTGTGAAAAATTGTTTTGTCTTTTATCTGGATTGGTGGTATCATTTCCAGTGTATTTGAATGGAGCGCTCGCTTCGTTCACTATTCCGCTTTTCTTGAGAAATACCTGACATAAGTGAGGAATTTAACAGAGAAAATGCGTTCATATAGTGTGGAAAAGAGGTGATATTCGGTGAATGGTGAACCAGTTTCAACCTTTCAATTTCTGGGACTGACTTTTAGTACTGCCAACGTTGTATCCGGCCTAGTCGTATTTGTGCTGATGGTGGCAGTTATTTTTTTCACTTCCAGGAAATTAGCCATGAAGCCTACCAAGGGGCAAAACTTCTTGGAATGGCTGATTGATTTTACCAACGGAATTTTGAAGGGGTCCATTCCAGCCGGCGATGTCGGTAAGTTTGGTTTGTGGGGATTCACGTTATTCCTATTTCTCTTTCTGTCTAACGAATTGGGGTTATTCATCCAAGTGGCCACGCGTGGGGGTGCGACGATCGTTCGTAGTCCAACGTCTGACCCAATGACCACATTAACGTTCTCGTTAATGACCATGATGATTGCTCAGTTTGCTGGCGTTTGGAAATTAGGGTATAAGCGTCACTTCACAAACTACCTGAAACCTTTCGTGTTCTGGCTTCCGATCAGTATCTTTGAGGAATTCACGAACTTTCTGACGTTGGGTCTCCGTATCTTCGGGGTTATCTTCTCTGGTGAAATGCTATTAGGGGTAATCTGGGATCTGGCAGCTTCACACGGTATCGCGACGATGATCGTTGCGGTGCCAATCGAAATGGCTTGGCAAGGGTTCTCAGCGTTCTTGGGAGCTATCCAAGCGTTCGTTTTCGTCACGTTGTCATCAGTTTATATTTCTCAAAAGCTAGAAGTCGAGGAATAAGTTTTATCTAATTTAAGGAGGAAACAAAGATTATGGGAGCTATTGCAGCTGGTATTGCTATGTTTGGTGCCGCCGTCGGTGGGGGTATCGGTGATGGTATCGTTATTTCCAAGATGCTAGAAGGTATGGTTCGTCAACCTGAATTATCAGGTCAATTACGGACGAACATGTTTATCGGTGTTGGGCTGGTTGAAGCCATGCCTATCATTTCCTTCGTTGTTGCTTTGATGGTTATGAACAAGTAGTAACAATGAACCGGTTTAGTTTTAAATATCTGATAGCAAAAGGAGGTGTCAATAGATGCTCTCACATTTAGTAATTGGTCAGTCGCTTTACTTTGGAGATTCTCTGTTCTACATCGTCACGTTCTTACTGTTGATGTGGATCATTAAGGTTGTAGCGTGGGGTCCAGTCACGAAGATGATGCAGGATCGGGCCGACAAAATCAGTAATGATATTGATTCCGCCGAAAAGTCCCGTAACGATGCTGCCGACCTGGTGCAAAAGCGCCAAGCAGCTTTGGCAAATTCTCGTTCTGAAGCCCAAACGATTGTGAGCGATGCGAAGACTAACGGTCAACAACAACGCGAACAAATCGTGACGCAGGCCCAAGCGGATGTTCAAACGATGAAGCAAAATGCCCAAAAGGATATCGAACAGGAGCGTCAAGACGCGCTGTCCAATGCCCGTAACGATGTGGCGGACCTATCTATTGAGATTGCTTCCAAGATCATTCAACGAGAATTAAAAGGTGACGACCAAAAGGCATTAATTGATTCTTATATCGAAGGGTTGGGGAAGCAACATGAGTCTTAATAGGGCAACGGTAGCAAAGCGCTACTCCAAAGCATTATTTGATTTGTTGTCCGAAAAAGACCAACTGGAGTCAGGCTACACAGAGTTAGTGGAACTTCGGCGTATCTTCCAGGACAACCCACAGTTGAGCACGATGCTCTCAGACGCTAGCCTGCAGGTTGCTGAACGCGAAGCTTTGCTCCAACCTTTGTTGAAGCAAGCTTCACCGTATATCAAAAACCTGATTCAAATGACCTACGATTACGGCCGGATGGAAAACCTTGTCGATATTATCGATGCTTTCCAAAAGCTGTATGACGATGTCCACGACACGGTCTATGCTGAAGTGACGACGGCAGTCGAATTGACGGCTGAACAGAAGTCACAGATCGAGACCGTCTACGCCAAGCGCGTTGGGGCAAAGAAGGTCATCTTGAGCAGCAAGGTTGACCCTGCTGTGATTGGTGGTGTTATTATCAAGGCCGCAGACACGGTCCTCGATGGTAGCCTACGAACTAAAATTAATCGTTTACGGCAGCAACTGCTAGCATAACGAATTCGGTGATAAAGAGGTGAAACTTTCATGAGCATTAAAGCTGAGGAAATCAGTGCTCTAATTAAACAACAATTAGAAAGCTACAAGGATGAAATCTCAGTTGAAGAAACTGGTACGGTTACTTACGTTGGTGATGGTGTCGCTCGGGCCCACGGTCTGAACAACGCTTTGCAAGGTGAGTTGCTGTTATTTGACAACGGGGTTTATGGAATGGTCCAAAACCTCGAAGCCAGTGATGTTGGTATCGTTATCTTGGGTGATTTCACTGGAATCACTGAAGGCGATACAGTTAAGCGGACTGGCCGAATCATGGAAGTTCCCGTTGGCGATCAATTAATTGGCCGGGTTGTTAACCCATTAGGTCAACCAATTGACGGTAAAGGGGACATTTCCACGGACAAGACGCGGCCAATTGAACATAAAGCACCAGGGGTTATGGACCGGCAAGGGGTTAGCGAACCTCTGCAAACCGGGATCAAGGCCATTGATGCCTTAGTTCCAATCGGTCGTGGCCAACGTGAATTGATCATTGGTGACCGGAAGACTGGGAAGTCCTCAATCGCCATTGACACGATCATTAACCAAAAAGACCAAGATATGATTTGTATCTACGTCGCAATTGGTCAGAAGGCTTCAACGGTGCGGTCACAAGTTCAAACGCTGGAGAAATTCGGCGCCATGGACTACACGATCGTCGTTACCGCCAGTCCTTCCGAACCAGCCCCAATGTTGTACATCGCGCCTTATGCCGGTGCAGCGATGGGTGAAGAGTTCATGTTCAACGGCAAGCACGTGTTGATCGTCTATGATGATTTAACCAAGCAAGCCGATGCTTATCGTGAACTTTCCTTGATTCTGCGGCGTGCGCCAGGTCGTGAAGCTTACCCTGGTGATATTTTCTACACCCACTCTCGTTTATTGGAACGGGCAGCTAAGTTGAACGATGAACTTGGTGGCGGTTCGATGACGGCCTTACCTGTCATTGAAACCAAGGCCGGTGACGTTTCTGCCTACATTCCAACCAACGTTATTTCCATCACCGATGGTCAAATCTTCCTGAACAGTGATTCCTTCTATTCAGGTATTCGGCCAGCCATGGATGCCGGGACTTCCGTATCTCGGGTTGGTGGGGACGCTCAGATCAAAGCCATGAAGAAGGTTGCCGGGACGTTGCGGTTGGACTTATCTGCCTACCGTGAACTGGAATCCTTCGCGCAATTTGGCTCTGATTTGGATGCCGCTACCCAAGCGCGGTTAGCACGTGGGGCCCGGACCGTGGAAGTCTTAAAGCAAGGCTTGCATGAATCCGTTCCCGTTGCTAAGGAAGTTATCATCTTGTTTGCCTTGACTCATGGTCATTTGGACAAGCTGGAAGTGGCTGACGTCTTACGTTACCAAAACGAACTGTTTGATTACATGGACGCTAGTCACCAAGACCTCGAAGACACGATTACCAAGACTGGGAACTTGCCAGAAGGCGACTCTCTGGAAAAGGCAATCGCTGAATTCGACACGACTTTCCAACCAACTGCCAAGGCCGATGACTCGGCTAACGCGGCTGATTAAGATACTTGAAGGAAGGATGGTGAGAAATAATGGCTGAATCAATTCATGACGTTCAACGTCGGATTAATTCCACGAAAGCGACCCGCCAAATTACGGCGGCCATGCACATGGTTTCGACGGCGAAGTTAAATAAGATTCAGAAACAAGCAGTCGGCTACCAAGACTATGTTTCTAAAGTTAAGGCTGTCGTCATGCATCTTTCGCAGTCTCATCTATTGGATGATAATTCCTCAAGTAGCCTACAGTCGAACCGTCCAGTAAAGAAAACCGCATATTTAGTGATCACCTCCGATCGCGGAATGGTTGGGAGCTACAATAGCAGTGTCTTACGGGATGCAAATGCGTTCATTAACGAACGGACACCAAACCAAGACGACTACATGGTGTTAGCCGTTGGGGGTACCGGCGCTGATTTCTACAAGCACCGGGGTGTCAACGTGGCTTACGAATATCGTGGGGTCAGCGATGTGCCTGAATTCAATGAAGTTCGGGAAATCGTTAAGACTGTCACCACGATGTTTAACAACGAAGTCTTCGATGAACTCTTCGTTTGCTACAACCATTTTGTTAACCGAATTTCTTCCCGCTTCCGGGCAGAAAAGATGTTGCCAGTCGACAAGGAAACGATGACGACTGACGCGGCAAAGGATACGCAAGCAACACCGTTGACCGCCGAATACGACACGGAGCCTTCTGATGAAGCGGTGCTCCAAGTCGTTTTGCCGCAATACGCGGAAAGCCTGGTCTACGGTGCGATCTTGGACGCAAAGACGGCCGAACATGCATCAAGTACCAACGCGATGCAGTCTGCCACTGATAATGCTGATGATTTAATCGCGACGTTGCAACTGCACTACAACCGTGCACGTCAAGCACAGATCACGACTGAAATCACCGAAATTACTGGTGGGCAAGAAGCCTTAAATAATTAATGACGGGAGGAATTAACGAATAATGAGTGCTGGTAAAATTGTTCAAGTTATCGGACCTGTTGTCGACGTTGAATTCCCGTTGAATGATGAATTACCTGACATCAACACCGCCCTGAACATCAAAAAAGATGATGGTAGTGTCCTTGTAACCGAAGTTGCCTTGGAATTAGGTGACGGGGTTATGCGGACCATTGCCATGGACGGTACCGATGGTCTTCGTCGGGGACTGGAAGTAGAAAACACTGGTGCTTCTATTTCTGTTCCTGTCGGTGACGACACACTGGGTCGGGTGTTCAACGTTCTCGGAAATCCAATTGACGGCGGTGCCGAATTTGGACCAGACGCAAAACGGATGCCAATTCACCGTGATGCACCAAAGTATGACGAATTAAACCCTACGACTGAAATCCTGGAAACGGGTATCAAGGTCATTGACTTACTCGAACCTTATGTTCGTGGTGGGAAGATTGGGTTGTTCGGTGGTGCCGGTGTTGGTAAGACCGTTTTAATTCAAGAATTAATTCATAATATTGCCCAAGGCCATAACGGGATTTCCGTCTTCACCGGTGTTGGTGAACGGACTCGTGAAGGTAACGATATGTACTGGGAAATGAAGGGGTCCGGGGTTCTGAAGCAAACGGCCATGGTTTATGGTCAAATGAACGAACCTCCTGGTGCCCGGATGCGGGTTGCCTTGACCGGTTTGACGATTGCGGAATACTTCCGTGATGTTAAGGGCCAAGACGTGCTGTTATTCATCGATAACATTTTCCGGTTCACGCAAGCCGGTTCTGAAGTTTCTGCCCTGTTGGGGCGGATTCCTTCAGCCGTTGGTTACCAGCCAACGTTGGCTACTGAAATGGGTCAGTTACAGGAACGGATCACGTCGACGAAGAAGGGGTCAATCACCTCTATCCAAGCCGTTTACGTGCCTGCCGATGACTACACCGACCCTGCGCCTGCCACGACTTTCGCCCATTTGGATGCCACGACTAACTTGGAACGTTCCTTGACGCAACAAGGGATTTACCCAGCCGTGGACCCCTTGGCTTCGACTTCAACGGCTTTGGCCCCAGAAATTATTGGTCAAGAACACTACGATGTGGCGACGGAAGTTCAACACGTCTTGCAACGGTACCATGAATTGCAAGATATCATCTCTATCTTAGGGATGGATGAATTATCCGACGAAGAACAAACAATCGTTAACCGTGCACGGCGGATCCAATTCTTCCTGTCACAACCATTCTCCGTGGCTTCTCAGTTTACGGGGATGGATGGGAAGTACGTCAAGTTGGAAGACACCATTCGGAGCTTCAAGGAAATCCTTGAAGGTAAGTATGATGACCTTCCAGAAGACGCTTTCCGGAACTGTGGCGCGATTGAAGATGCCGTTGCGAAGGCTAAGCAAATGAATGACGCCGTTGCCAACAACTAGGGAGGGATTCTAATTGGCTGATAATCAATCAGTGTTATCTGTTAGTATCGTTACCCCTGATGGCCAAGTTTACGAAGGTAAGAGCGACTTATTAGTTGTGAAGACGACCATTGGTGAACTTGGGATTATGTATAACCACGTGCCCCTCATCGCTTCTCTGGAGGTCGATGAGACGCGGGTCAAGTTAGGTGAAAACGAAGATAAGATCGCCGTCAACGGTGGTTTCTTGGAATTCTCTGACAACGTGGCGACCATTGTTGCAGACAGTGCGGAACGTCAAGACGATATTGACGTCAATCGGGCTGAAAGTGCCCGGGAACGTGCCAAAGCAACGATTGAAAAGGCGCAAGCTGCGCACGATGCCGATTCCCTTGCACGGGCTGAGGTAGCGTTGCGGCGAGCAATCAACCGGATCAACGTGGCTAAGCACTAAATTTAAAATACGTTCGCGTGTTTCTGGCGACCGTTCACCTTGCGGGTGGGCGGTCGTTTTTTTTAGGATTGTAAACCTAAACCAGGTTCTGCTAGCTGCCGCCTTACCGTCCGCTAGAGATGCGTTGGAACGCTGAGGGCGCCGGTCCAAGCCCAAAAGCGGTCTTGGACCTCACCTTGGGGCCGGCAACCCGCGTCTCCAAGGTGTCAGTTCCCTAAGCGCTGAAAATCGCACCGCTAAGGGAACTCCCACAGCTGAACGCATCTCTAGCGGACTCTCGGCTACGGTGGTCGGTTGTCCGTGGCGGCTAGCGATGGGTATTCGTCAGCACGTGTGGCAGAAGCGATTTTTCTGAGGGCAGGTACGCCAGTAATTATTGGTGTCGCTGGGCCAACGGTTTACAACCGGATTGCGCTGACATTGATGTCCGGTAGCCGATAGTGAGATGAAATCTAGGCTTAGCCGGGGAATCTGGGACGTCTTTTTCGGCTAACGCAAGGACCGAGACCGGGCTCGAACCCAGACCAGTCCTTCCCTAGGATTCCGGCCCAGAATCTCACGTGACGGTACGACAGCCAGCAATACAACTATAATTGCAGAGTTGAACTTCCAGTTTACCCGAAAGAATTGTGTCACTGGGCGTTGGGTCAAAAATAAGGACATTCATGTTTAAATTTGACGAAAATTTAAACATAATCGTTGAAATGACTAGAGCGACAAGGGATTAGCGCAATATCAATCTTTTTTGGTCGAGCGACGGCCATCAATTAATTTTCGGGTTTAGTTGGGATACTTCACTAATAGTCTGCCGGCGGCATTAGGGGGTAAATGACGACAAGCCGTGAGCGTCAGGTAAGCCTGGTGTGGTGCGGGGTGAGCAGTTGTTTTTGCCCATGTTAAATAAATGGCTTATCAGTTATCACGGTGATTTAACTAATCCACTGGGTGGTTTAAACAGTGAATCAGGGCATTTGTAATATTACAAACGCCGATTTTATGGGAATCTCGGGGACAAGGCTGAAAAATTATGCTATAGTTAGTGAGAATGTTTAGAAAGGATTGAGCGAATGTCACTCATTGGATTACAGGGAATTCTGACCATCATTAGTCACTTGTTCTTCATCGGGTTAGCCTTTTGGGCTATCTCTGCGTTACACATTGAGCGATTGATGACGTTTTATCCGCGGCAATCACGCGTCTTAATCGTGATGCTGTCGGTCGCAGTTGGATTCGCTTGCAGTTCGTTCTTTTTGGACTTCATCGATAACGTTCGTAATCTGGGCTATCTGTTACGTTAGACCCATAAAAATCTTTGGAGGTATCCCATGGAAAAAATTATTGTTCATGGTGGGAACCGCTTAACTGGTGTGGTCCATATTGAAGGGGCCAAAAATGCCGTCCTGCCAATCCTGGCAGCGTCGATTCTGGGCGAAGAGGGCATCACTCACTTAGCAAATGTTCCGGTTTTGTCTGATGTGTATACGATGAATAAAGTCTTACGCTTCTTGAATTTGTCCGTTGATTTTGATGAGGCCAAACGAGAAGTCACGATTGACGCGACTAAACAACTTTCTAGTGAAGCGCCGTTTGAGTACGTGTCTAAGATGCGTGCGTCCATCGTGGTCATGGGACCACTGTTGGCGCGGTTAGGCCATGCGCGGGTTGCCTTACCCGGTGGCTGTGCGATTGGCACACGGCCCATTGATTTACACTTAAAGGGCCTGGAAGCACTGGGTGCCCGTATCGAACAACACGACGGGTACATTGAAGCTTTCGCTGACCAGCTCAAAGGGGCCCATATCTACTTAGATTTCCCAAGTGTGGGCGCGACGCAAAACATCCTGATGGCAGCTTGCCTGGCGAAGGGGACGACCGTGATCGATAACGTTGCCCGTGAACCGGAAATCGTGGACTTGGCTAACATCCTCAACAAGATGGGCGCCCACGTTCGCGGTGCCGGGACGGAAACGTTGCGGATCGACGGTGTGTCAGAGATGCACGGGACGGAACACAGTGTGGTTCAAGACCGTATCGAAGCTGGTACTTTCATGGTCGGCGCTGCGTTGACGCACGGTAATGTCTTGATTCAAGACGGTATCGTGGAACACAACAAGCCATTGATCTCCAAATTACAAGAAATGGGTGCCCAAGTGACTGACGAGCCTAATGGTATTCGTGTCATTGGCCCAGATAAATTACAGGCAACCGACGTTAAAACGTTGCCATATCCTGGTTTCCCAACGGATATGCAACCACAAATGACGGTTTTGCAGCTGGCTGCTGAAGGCACCAGTACGATGACAGAAACCGTCTTTGAAAACCGTTTCATGCACCTGGAAGAACTGCGGCGGATGAACGCCAAGTACCAGGTCAACGGGCGGACGGTCGTTATGCACGGTCCAACTGATTTCAACGGCGCTGAAGTGGCTGCAACGGACTTACGAGCAGCAGCAGCTCTAGTGCTGGCAGGTTTGGTAGCTGACGGTTACACCCAAGTAACTAATCTGAAGTACCTGGATCGGGGTTACTACGACTTCCACAAGAAGTTAACGGCCCTGGGTGCCGAAGTCAAACGGGTCACCGTGGCTGATGATGACACCGTGGTACTGAAGAACGCACACGTAAATAACTAACTCACTGGAAGGTGGCAGCAATTGCCGCCTTTTTCTTATCTCCACAAGAAATTCGTGGTCGCCTACGCCAGCTAAACGTTCCGCCTGCTATGGGGAACGCCTCCAGCCGAGGAGCGGGCTTCCGGCTCGCTTGGAAGCCTGGCACAGCTCGCCAGTCTTTCAAGTCGTCCCATCCAGTAACCTGGCAAACAACGGCAGCTAACTGGATCGACACAGCTGGCTACACGTCTAGCTGGCTCCGACAGATGAAATGGATGAGGTAAGCCAAATACTGCTGACATGCACCACCGTAGCCGAGAGTTCGCTAGATATGAGTTCAGCCGTGGGAGTTTTCTTAGCGGTGGTTCTGGCCGGTTAGAAAACTGGCAACTTGGAGACGTGGGTTGTCGGCTCCGAGTTGAGGGTCGAGACCGCTCTGTGGCTCGACCCGGCGCCCACCGCGTTCCGACTCATATCTAGCGAACGGCAGGCGGCCAGCTATCAATGTGTCATGGATAACTTCTTTGAAAATGGTGGTTAGCGCTCAGTATCGGGGCAACTAAAGATGTAGAAGACGTTAGAGCTTAAACTAGCGATTGGTTACACATACCAGTTGTAGCCGAGAGTGAAGTGAAATCTAGGCTCAGCTGGCAAATTGGTGACTTTGAGACGTGTTCTTCGGCTCAAAGCAAGGGCCGAGACCGGGTTTTGGCTCGGGCCGGCCTTCCCCAGCGTTCCAGCCTAGAATTTCACGCAACGGCAAGGCGACCAGCGCCTATCAGTGTCGCCACGACAAGTCAGTTTAGCAACGTAAAGAGAAGTTTTACAGGAGCGGTGGAGAAACCGTTTAGAGTTCACGCGGTTTATGGTATAATGAAATGTTGAAAATTGGCATTAAAATTCAGGAGGACGCATAAGTATGGCGAAAGACATTGGCATTGACCTAGGTACGGCAAACGTTTTAATCTACGTGGTCGGCAAAGGAATCGTATTAAATGAACCATCAGTCGTGGCAATCGACACGAAGACTGACAAGGTATTAGCAGTGGGCTCTGAAGCCTACCGGATGGTGGGTCGGACTCCTGGTAATATCCGGGCAATTCGTCCGTTGAAGGATGGGGTCATTTCTGATTTCGATATCACCGAAGCCATGCTCTCCTATTTCATCAATAAATTAAGTGTAAAGGGCTTCTTATCCAAACCAAACATTATGATCTGTGCACCAACGAACATTACTGAAATCGAACGCAAGGCAATCATTCAGGCCGCTGAAAAGTCCGGTGGCGCGAAGGTTTATTTGGAAGCTGAACCAAAAGTCGCTGCTTTGGGTGCCGGCATGGATATCTTCAAGCCTAGTGGTAACATGGTTATTGACATGGGTGGTGGGACTTCTGACATCGCCATTCTGTCCTTAGGGGACATCGTTTCTAGTCGCTCAATTCGGGTGGCCGGTGACCGGATGAACTCTGAAATCGTGAACTACTTAAAGCATAACCACAACCTGATTATTGGGGAGCGGACTGCTGAAACAATCAAGATCAAGATTGGGACCGCCTACCCAGAACCTGGGAACGAAGAAAAGACCATGGAAGTTCGGGGTCGGGACTCCGTTAGTGGGATGCCAACCACCACGACGATCAACGCCGCCGAAGTGGAAGTCGCCATTCATGATTCTGTGGAACAAATCGTGTCCGCTGCCATGGCCGTATTGGAAACGACACCGCCAGAATTGGCCGCTGACATCATTGATCGTGGCATCATGTTGACCGGTGGGGGCGCCTTGCTCGATGGCATCGACAAGCTGTTCTCCGAACGGTTGACCGTGCCCGTCATCATTTCCGAAGACCCATTGGACAACGTGGCCAAAGGGGCCGGTGTCTTGCTGGAACACATGGACACCAAGACGGCTAAAGAAAATAACTAAGCGTTTGAGACGGTTCATTGAAAGGGAGGCCTGACGATGCGGCAACTGTTGACTTGGCTGGTGCGCGGTTATCAGCGGTGGATCTCACCGTTATTTCCGCCCACTTGCCGGTACTATCCGACCTGTTCCAATTACATGTTGCAGGCCTTGGCCAAGCATGGCGCGATTAAGGGCGGCCTCATGGGCATTGCCCGTATCTTGCGCTGTCAGCCATTTGTCCACGGTGGGGTCGATCCGGTTCCGGATCACTTTACCTTGCGTCGTAACGTGGCGGCAGAAAAGGCCTATCGCCAGGCGATGAACTTAGATGAAGAGTCATCTAACAAATAAAGGAGAGTTGGCATGAGCAAACGAGAAAAATCTGTACAGGTAACCATTGACGAGCAAAAGCTCCCAGACGGCGGCAACATGTCCGTGCTGAAGATCGGTGACGAAACCATTGGGACGGTCACCCCGGTTGAAGACCGGTTGGAAGCGCAACTGAACGACGGGGATGTGTACCGCGTCAAGACCGTTGACGAAGGGGTCGAACTCCTGTTGAAGGACTACCACCTGCATCGCGGTTAATAAATTTTAGTAAAGTTGGCCGGAGCGAAACGTCGAATTTCACTTCGGCCTTTATACTAGGCTTAGGACAAATCTTAGTTTGAATTAAGGAGCAATCATTGTGGCAAAGAATGCGACAGAACGGCGAGGCGAGACGGAATCACGAATCGACTGGGGCATCATCTTTTGTGTCCTCATGTTGGCGTTGATTGGTCTTGCGTCGATCTACGTGGCGGCGACCCACGATAGTAGTGCGACCAGCATTACGTCGGCCGTGGTCTCCCAATTGGCATGGTACATCATTGGGACCGTCGCCATCGTTATCATCATGCAATTTGATTCGGAACAACTGTGGAAGGTGGCCCCGTTGCTATACGGCTTGGGGATCTTCCTGTTAGCGGCCGTGTTGATCTTCTACAGTCGTGCGTACTACGTTAACACCGGTGCGCGGAGCTGGTTTGCGATTGGCTCGTTGACCTTCCAACCGTCAGAAGTTATGAAGCCGGCCTTCATTTTGATGCTGGCGCGGGTCGTGACCGAACACAACAACGCCAATCCGATTCACACCGTTCGGACCGACTGGGTGTTGATCGGCAAGCTGATCTTGTGGACGTTGCCAGTGGCGTTACTCTTGAAGTTGCAAAATGACTTTGGGACCATGCTGGTGTTCTTCGCCATCGTGGGTGGGGTCATTTTGGTTTCCGGAATCACCTGGAAGATCATCGCCCCCGCGTTTAGTGCCATTGCCGTCGTTGGGGGGACCGCGTTAGCGCTGGTGACCACTGATGCCGGGCGGAAGATTTTGGAAAAGGTCGGCTTTCAGGCCTACCAATTCTCCCGGGTCGACACTTGGTTACACCCCTCACAAGATACGTCCGATACCGGGTATCAGTTGTGGCAAAGTATGAAGGCCATTGGGTCCGGAGGCATCTTCGGGACCGGCTTCAACGTATCGCACGTCTACGTACCCGTGCGAGAATCCGATATGATTTTCTCCGTTATTGGGGAAAACTTCGGTTTCATCGGCGGATGTGTCCTGATTTTCCTGTATTTCTTATTGATCTACCAAATGATTCGGGTCACGTTCGACACGAAAAACGTGTTCTACGCCTACATTTCGACCGGGGTCATCATGATGATCTTATTCCACGTGTTTGAAAACATTGGGATGAGCATTGGGCTGTTACCATTGACTGGGATTCCATTGCCGTTTGTCAGTCAAGGGGGGTCCGCTTTAATTGGGAACCTGATAGGTATTGGCTTAATCATGTCAATGCGGTATCATTATAAGAGTTACATGTTTAGTCGTAACGAATCGTTTAAGTAGAAGGAGATTATTTAGCATGAGTGAAATGGTAAAGTATTTCTGGACCAAAGCAGTGAACGATGGGACACGGATCGGTTTGACCACTGAAGGCCAAGACGAATTAGGGACCATCAAGTTTGCCAAATTACCAGCTGTTGGCGATGACGTGAAGAAGGGTGAAAACCTATTGAGCGTTGAAGCTGACAAAGCGGTTTCTGACATTCCTAGCCCCGTTTCCGGTAAGGTCACGGCGGTTAACCCAGCTTTAGGTAGCGATTTCGATGCTTTAAACGGTAGCGATACTGACGCTGCTTGGTTTGTCGACGTACAAGAAGACTAATCAACTATCGTCATCTGACAAGGTCGGGGCATATGTCCCGGCCTTGTTGCGTTCCATGGCCTATTTTACTGACCTGCGTTGGGTGGAGGGTGGTTGGGGCTGGGCGCCTTACCGTTCGCTAGATATGAGTTGGAACGCGGTGGGCGCCGGTCCGAGCCAAAGTGCGGTCTCAGACCTCAATTTGGAGCCGATAACCCGCGTCTCCAAATTGCCAGTTCCCTAACCGGCAAAAATCGCGCCGCTAAGGGAACTCCCACGGCTGAACTCATATCTAGCGAACTCTCGGCTACGGTAGTGGTTGTCAGCAACAACTCGATCAGCTATCAGTACCGCCAACGTTCATGGTCGAAGTAGTCTAATATGTGTCGATCGTTGCTCAGCAATCAAAGCCGTGAGTGAAGTGAAATCTAGGCTCAGCCGGGGAATTGGGCAGCGTCCTTTGCTGACAAATTGGTGTCTTTGAGACGTGGGTTTCGGCTCAAAGCAAGGGCTGAGACCGGGTCTCAGGCTCGGACCGGTCCTTCCCCAGCGTTCCAGCCTAGAGTTTCACGTAACGGTAAGGCGGACAGTACAGACAACATAACAGATACCACGCAAGGCCATCATTTTCTGCGCTTCCTTGGGTTTTCCCGGGGTAGTCGGGTATAATGAAGGTATCAAAGCAATGGGAGGAAAGCCGTATGAAGGAAAAAAATGTATTTCACATTAATGGCTATCTCGGCTTGGTATTGGTCTTATTGGTCTTAGCCGGGGGTATCTACTTGAGCATCGCCGCAGCGCCCGTGATTGGTGCCATTCTGGTGGTGTTGGCAGTCTTGGCCGCTAGCAGTTTGACGATCATCAGTCCCAATCAATCCAAGGTACTGACTTTCTTTGGGCGCTACATCGGGACGATTCGTGAGGCGGGGTTGTATTTAACCGTGCCGCTGACCAATAAGTCGACGGTGTCCTTGCGGGTGCGCAACTTTAATAGCGCTATTTTAAAGGTCAACGATTTACAGGGGAATCCCGTGGAAATCGCTGCCGTCATCGTGTTCAAGGTGGTGGACACCAGTAAGGCGTTATTTGCCGTCGAAGACTATGAACAATTTGTGGAGATTCAAAGTGAATCGGCCATTCGGCACGTGGCGTCGGAATACGCCTACGATAACTTTGGCGATGGCAAAGAGCTGACGTTGCGGAGTAATCCCACTGAGGTCTCGAATCATTTGACCGAGGAATTGCAGGAACGGTTGAATGTGGCGGGGGTCGAAATCATTGAGACACGGCTGACGCACTTAGCCTACGCGACCGAAATTGCTTCGGCCATGTTACAACGGCAACAATCACAAGCCATCCTCTCTGCCCGAAAGATTATCGTGGAAGGGGCGGTCTCCATTACCGAAGGCGCTATCGAACGGTTATCGGCAGAGACAAGCTTGAATTTATCTGACAATCAAAAGATTCAATTAATCAACAATATGATGGTTTCAATTATTAATGAACGGGGCTCCCAACCGGTGATCAATACCGGGAAGATTGCGGAGTAAGACAAACACTGGAGGTTTCTTGATGGATGAACAGCTCAAAATAATGTTAAGCGACTTAACGGCCCTGAATGAACAGGTCAAACAGGGTGAGGTGTACCAGTCCTTGGGGCCGCGGTTAGGCCACATCATGGACGGTATCAAACGGCACCGGCGTACGACCGTGACGTTACCTGACGACCAAGACGGGGTCCAAGACGTATTAGCTGATTTCCGCCATCAATTGGACCAACAGGTACCGGTGACGTTAACGACGGACAAGATCAAATTGTTGCTGGCGCATCTGGCGTCGACCGATGCCCAGCTCCGCTACCAAGGCATTAATTTTACGTTCTACGATGCCCTTCAGCAGGATGCCCTCGATTCACAGCAATTAACCTTTATCTTGGATGAATTGTCCCGGCCCGAAGCTTTATTTGACCACATCTTGGAGCCAGCCAACAATGCCGTCTTCGGCCGGGCCGGGCACGTGGCCATGCTGAGCGTGGTCTTGCATTTCTTGGACCAGACGCTTGAACCCATTGCCGTCGACAAGCTCCAACGAATCGTTATTTTAGCCACGGGCTACCTGTGCCTGGAAACGGACACGCGGGGCTTTGTGAACCAATCGGGCTGGGCACACGCCTTTACCGCGATTGCGGATCTGTTGGCCGTTTTGAGCAATAATCACAAATTGGCGCGGGCTGACAAGCTCTTCTTGATGACGGCGCTGATGGAACGTCTAAAGCGGTTGAACACGCCACTGATTTACGGCGAAAATGACCGCATTGCCAACTACTTAGCAGAGACTACGAATCGCAGCGGGTTGTACGCGGACGCCCTGACGTTGATCTTGAAAAATTGGCGGCAACAGGTGGCGTTGAACCGCCGGCCGGACACCATCGCGGGGTGGAACCGTTTCTTCAATCGTAAGCGGTTGCTGGATGCCTTACGTTTACGCAAGGACCTGCCCGCCGCCCTTAAGGGATATTTAAGCTCAACTATCGATTTTTTAGGCTGATTTTATTCTCAATTTTTTAGAGAAATGGTATACTGAAGGCTAACCGAAATATATACGATAGGATGAGTGACAACATGGAAAAGAAAACGAAGATTCACGTAGGTCTATTATTCGGTGGAAATTCTTCTGAGCATGACGTTTCTAAACGCTCAGCGCACAACATTTACGATGCAATGGACAAGTCTCGCTACGAAGTGAGTTTATTCTTACTGACGCGCGATGGCTTCGTCCTGAGTGATGCCGCTTCACGCCGGGTTTTTGATGGCGAAGATGAAGCGACTGTTGCGGCGGCGGAACAAACCAAGGTAGACGCTTCTAACCCATTGGCACCCATTTGGAATTTATCCCAAGCAAAGGACATCGATGTCTTCTTCCCGATTATTCATGGTAACCTGGGTGAAGACGGTACGATCCAGGGGCTTTTCCGCTTGTTGAAAAAGCCTTATGTGGGGAGTGGCGTCTTGGCATCGGCCGTGTCCTTCGATAAGGATATGACGAAGCAAGTCTTGACGGCTCACGGCATTCGCAACACCAAGTATCTGGTCTTGACGCCAGAGAACCGCGATGCGTATGACTATGACACTGTTCAAGCCAAGTTGGGCGCGAACGTCTTCATCAAGCCAGCCAACCAAGGGTCTTCAGTCGGTATTCACAAGGCGGGCAACGCCGAAGAATACAACGACGGCATTGAAGACGCCTTCCGGTATGATTACAAGGTGCTGGTGGAACAGACGATCGACGGCCCAGAAGAAGTCGAAATTTCCATTTTGGGGAACGAACAACCGATTGCGTCGAAGTTAGGTGCGATTCGGGTACCTGACTCTGACGTGTTCTACGACTACAACAACAAGTTCGTGGATGCCAGTGGGGTGACCTTTGAGGTGCCAGTCGAGTTACCAGAAGACTTGACCAAGGAAATTACCCAAATGGGGTTGCAGACTTATGCCGCCCTGGGGTTGAAGGGCATGGCCCGCATCGATTATCTGGTCTCTAAGGATAATGTGCCTTACGTGGGCGAAGTCAACACCTTGCCAGGGTTCACCAACATTAGCCTGTACCCACAACTGTGGCAGGCAACGGGCATCAACTACGCTGACCTGATTGACCGGTTGATCCAACTGGGATTAGACGAGTTCAAGTACCAAGACGAACTGGCCTATGACTTTATTCCATTGGATGACCACTCGGCAGCGTCAACTTACAAGCCTAAAAATTAAGGTTCAAAAGCCGGTCAGGAGCGGAAACGTTCCGGCCGGTTTTTTGTTTAATCATCTGTTTGGGCAACACAAGGATGCTGGCCGCCTTACCGTTCGCTAGATATGAGTCGGAACGCGGTGGGGGCCGGGTCGAGCCAAAAAACGGTCTCGACCCTCAACTTGGAGCCGATGACCCGCGTCTCCAAGTTGTCAGTTTTCTAACCGGTAAAGCCCACCGCTAAGAAAACTCCCACGGCTGAACTCATATCTAGCGAACTCACGGCTACGGTGGTGATTGGCCACACAATGCGGTAGTACCCATGCTGAAGTAGGGCTGATACTGTTGTGTTGGCAACGTTGGTGAGGTAGAGGTCACACACCGTTTCAGAGAAAGTGAAATTTCGCCGGAGGTCGTCAAGGTGTCCTCCAGAATAGGCGGAACCCGGGCGGTCGTAGTCATCTGGTTTCACCATTTGCACAAGGAGGGCGTTTCAACTTGATATTCGTAACGGTAAAGCGGAGCACAACTAGTATTGCTGAAACAACTAATTTCATGGTAACGGTGTAGAGGAGGAATGGACGTGCGGTCTTGGGGACGACAATTGAAGCAGGTTTGGCGAACTGGTATCTTTGCGCCTGGGCTGACACTGGGGTGGTGTTTGGCCATTCTGTTCTTCGCCGGCCTGCGTTTACTAGGTCAGCGGCCCGGGTGGCACGTTGACTTGGTCGTGCTGATTGGCGGTCTCATGATCTTGAGCGCCTGGCAACTGACTCATCTGGCGTTGACCTTGATTGGGCGTCGACCCGCCGGCTGGCAAAGTTGGCAACTGCTTTGGCGGCACAAGGGCACCTGGATTCTGGTCGAGCTGGGATTGACCATTTTAGCGTTGCCACTGGGCCTAGGGGGCCTCAGCAGTCGACTGTTGGTCCGGGTACCGCTGCCAGCTGGGTTCATCAACTACGTGGGCCTGCATCGGCGGCCGGTCGGCATAGTTGTGGCAATTATTTATCTGCTGGTGGCCAGTGGTTGCTTGTTGCGCGGGCCGTGGGTCTTTCGCCGATTGGCACCGCAAATTCAGCATCCCGGTACCTGGCGGCAAATGGCCACAGCGTTACTGGTCAGCGCTGGGTTGCTGGCGGTTTGGTGGGGACTGGCAGAAGGCCTGGTTGCCCTGAACTGGTGGGGAGATGCGCACCTGTCGCCAGGACCGGCCAAGCTGTTAGCGGCTGGGTCGCTGCTCCTAATCTTTCTGGGCTTCGTGGTCGCCGTCATTTTGGCAGCCATCACGCTGGTCTGGAGTTGGTGTGGTCAGCCGACCGTCAGCCGACCGGTGCCGCGTCATCAGGGCTGGTGGCTAATGGGCGTGCTCGTGGTGGCCGGAGCTTGCGTTAGCGGGCAGGCACTGCTCAGTCCGCCGCAGTTCGCGCCCATGGTAGCCATTAGTCATCGTGGCGTTGATCACGGGGTGGGCGTGCAAAATACGTTGGGGGCCTTGCGCCACGTGAGTCGCCAACACCCGGCCTACGTCGAAATGGATCTCCACGAAACCCGTGACCACCAGTGGGTCGTCCTCCATGACGAAAATTTGGCCGTGTTAGCCCGGCGCAACGTCACCCCACACCAATTGACGTTGGCCCAGTTGGAACAGCTGACAGTCCATGAGAATGGCTATCACGACCGATTGGTGGGCTGGGCAACCTACTTGAAAGTTGCTGAACGGCTGCGGCAACCCTTGTTAGTCGAAATCAAGACTACGCCTCAAGATTCGCCGAATGCAATTCACCAATTTGCCCGGCAATACGGCACGCGGCTTCGGCGGGATGGGTCGGCCGTCCATTCGTTGGATTACCGGGTCGTCACCCAGCTCAAGCAAGTGGTCCCGCAATTGCGGGTGGGGTACATCACGCCGTTCAACTGGGTCTCGCCAGCTGCGGTGCCCGCCGACTTTTACTCGTTTCAGCGCATCTCACTTAGCCAGCAGTTCATTCTGGCCGCGCATCAAGCCGGCGCACCAGCCTGGGTGTGGACCCCAGATTCTCGGGCAGCCATGAGTCGGATGTGGGCATTGGGGGCGGATGGTGAGATCACCAACGAGTTGTCGCGCCTGCAAAGCGTCATGCGGCAGTCGCCCAGTGAAAATTGGTGGGCCGTGGTCCAGAACTTTATCCATAGCTATTTGTCAATTACCGCCGAATAAATTCGGCAGCTTGTCGCTCACGTGTCTCTCGACACAGTAGTCCAACGTTCACGGAGAACTCCTACTCGTAGTGGCAACATCGTCGGGTAATTGACGGCTACCCGTTTAACTGCCAGGTTTACCCGGTAGCTGTTACTTTCTTGATTCTGGGGTGTTTGACCCCATCCAACCATTCTTGACCTAACATCGCAATATTCATGGCACCTAGTCGGTCGTCATTAGATTGATACCGACATTGTTGACAATGGTATTCGTGAATGTCGTGATGACGATTGGTTTTCTCAATCAGACCACACTTGGGACAACGCTGGGAGGTGAAGGCCGGACTTACCTTTAACACCTGACTTTGAACAGCCTGGCCCTTGTAGGTCAGAAAAGTTTCCAACTGAAAGAAAGCCCAGGAGCGGTGACTATTTCTCAAAGACTTAGGCAGATCATCAGTGTTGAACGTCACATTTGTCAAATCTTCCAGGACGAAGAGCGTTTGAGGGTCATACGTCGTAACGAGTGTCTTAGATAGCGGATGATTGATATCCGTCATCCAGCGGTTCTCTCGTTGCTGTAACTGCTTCAACTTTTTCTTCGCAGACTTGGTTCCGCGATGCTGTAATTCTGCTCGTGTTTTTTGGAATTTGTGACGTTTTAAGAGAATTTTCTTTCCATCAAAAAATCTGGTTTTTCTTTGTTGGTCAAAGATTGTGGCTATGAAGCGTAAGCCGCGGTCAATACCCACAACTTGAGCTGGAGCAGTTGGATCAAAATCTGTATCCTCCTTAGTGATACCAATATGCAAGTACCACTTTCCCCCGCTATGTACTAATCTGGCTGTTCCCAGTTTCCAGCCGGTTTGAAAACATTGTTCAAATCCTTTGATGGTAAAGGGCACTTTAGTTCTTTTCCCCAGAGTCGTTAAGGAAATCTCAGTTAAATTATTTCCAAAAGAGTAATTGCTTTGCCTGACCAGATCCGCTTGTGGCCGAGAAAAATGAAGCGGCTTAAACAGCCAGGTCAAATCTTTGGCGACGCGCATCCACTTTTTATCTTCATCTTGGTAACGATAAGGATGTTGCTTCAACTGTTCCAAAACCGTCTTGTACCGTGCGACCACCGTTCTAAAAACAGACTGGATCATTTGACTGTTCAATGGAGATCCTTGTCGAAATTTTTTGTACAGGGCATGATTGATTTTTAAACTATTCAATGGAAAATCGTGATCAAAGACCCATTGACTCACTAGATTTGCTAAACGCTGGTATTCTCGGCTCATATCTAAAAGTTGAGTTGCTTGAATTGTATTGGTATAGAGTCTAACTTTCAGTGTTCGTCCTAGCGTCGTCATATATTCACCTCCCCGAAAGATTGGATTAAGTATAGCATATGCTAGAGTTCAAGAAGGGGAACATATGTTTCGGAAAAGGTTAAGATTTCGCATTCATCCTTTGATTGAAATCAAAGGTACTCTGCTTAATTTCTAAATAAATTGCTATGGAATTTAATTAATGGATTAAATACGAATAAACAACATCATTAAAAGAATTATATCCGGTAAAAGTAGCCGTTTATAATTCTTTTTATATTAAGATGATAAAATGGACTAGACAAATTAGAGTTCCTTAATAAACTCGCATAACACTTGTATTCAGTGATAAATCCCTTATTATTAGTATTAATGATAAACAGCTGGACGTGGCTATCGCTTTTCTAGGGAAATCCGGAGGCGCTGGATGGGAAATTACCGTCGTGGTGCCGTCACTCGCAATCATCAAGTAATGTTCGGCTTTATCGAAACTGGCAACTGACCAACGTGCGATACGTGAGGGAGAGAGAGCAGATGCGTTTATTAGGGAATAAGGTAAAACAGTATCGGAAACAAAAAAATATGTCACAGCAGGAACTGGCTGATGGCATTTGTACCCAAGCCACGGTGAGTCTGATGGAAAAGAAAAACAAGATTCCAAGCATCAAGATCATGCTGCAAGTTTGCCGCCGGCTGAATGTGTCCTTTAATGATATTTTAGCGGGTGTGGGCAGCGGGATGGATGAGCAATTCGATGAGATCTCTGCGGCGATTCGCCAGGAGAACTTCCGGGAAGCGGCCGATCTCTTAGCAGCTGTCGAAATGTCGGACGTAGCGAGTGCCTTTGACCGCGAACGGTATCACTATTACCGAGGGTTCGTCGAATTGGGCGCGCACGAACGGCCCGATGAAGCCATTTTCCACTTCAACCTGTTGTTACGCCGGTCGTATCAAATGCCCTGGGACCTGTACGCCATCGTTGGCAACGTCGGGATGGCTGCGGCTTACTTACGGCGTCAAGAATTAGAAAAGTCGCGGTACTACCTGAGTGAAGCCGTGGGTTACCTCGATGAATTTGAATGGCATGATGAGTCCGATTTTCGCCGTCTGATCTGGGCCCGGTACCGGATTGCCCAAATGTATCTGGAACTCCAACAGCCCCAACTGGTGATTGAAAGTGTCGAGTCGGCCTTACGTGCGGTCAAACAACAGGCATCACTGTACCTGATCGACGTCCTCTACGAAATTCGTGGCCAGGCGGAAGCCGCCCTGAGTGCAAAGGCCGCCGCGCGTCGGAGCCTGACCATTGCCAAGACATTGGCGTTAGTGACCCACAATATCGCGTTACAACAACGGCTGGCACCAGCGGCTGGTTCAGCATTGGCGGATTGATTTACTAAAGGTCGCAAGTGCAAAAACACCTGATAATACTCAGCTGACCAGAATTGTGAACACTAAATTAGTCCATACCGCCATCTGCGGCTGTCAGAGATTCCGGTAGCTATGGGGAACACCTCTGACTGCCTCCGATTACATCAGTGATTACCCGCAAAATTTGCAGGAAAATCACCGAAATGGCAACGTTCATCCACACTAATGGGTAACCTGTCACGTAGCCGAGAGCGAGCTAAATTTGGACTCAGCCGTGGGAGTTTTCAAGTGATTTGCTTGGAAACTGGCGCCTTCGAGACGTGATTTTCGGCTCGAAGCGAGGTTGAAGACCGACTTTTGGCTTCGACCGGTCCTTCCCACAGCGTCACGGTCCAAATTTGGCGAACGGTAAGGCGACCAGCACGGATCACATGACATTCAAAGACTAATTTTGTCCCTGTAAACCCTAGTGTCACCATAAATCTAGCCACTTTCAAGCTTGTAACCTTTAGTTAATTTTAAAATGAAGGTAAACAAAAACGCCACTGCTCAGAGCAGCGACGTTTTTTAATTGCAATCTTTGTTAAGCTTCGGCGTGGGTAACCTTGGCCGGTTGGTTGTTGAGGTCTGTCCGTACCACGATGACGTCGCAAACGGCTGTCCGGGTAACATATTCAGTGACAGAACCAATCAAGAGGCGTTCCACGGCGTTTAACCCGGTGGCCCCAATCATAATCAGGTCCGTGTCATTATCACGCGGAACATCCCGTGCGATAATGGTCTTCGGTGCGCCGTATTCGATGGCGTAGTCAATGTTTGCCAGGCCATCAGCCTTCGCATCAGCCACGTACTTGTCGAGTGTCTTCTTTGCTGTTTCCGTAACTTGTTCAACCATGCTGGTATCGAAGCTGGAAATGTTTTGGAAAGCCCGCGTATCAACAACGTGAACGAGATGTAAATCAGCATCGTTACGCTTAGCCACAGCGACCGCTTTCTTGAAAGCTAATTCTGCTTCGTAGGAACCGTCAACTGGGACTAAAATGTGCTTGTATTGTTGTAACATATTGTTCACCTCTCATTACTTTATACTCTTATCATACGTTATTTAACGTGAAATAAAAAGCGAAATGGTCAAAAAATGAAAGAAAATTGAAACCGGTTACCCCTTAGGCAGCCACCGGACCAGAATCAATTGCAGGCCAATCACCACGATAACGCCGACTAGCAAAACGGCAGAAATGAAGATTGTGTTGTTCATCAGGGTGGCGACGGCGGCAACGACACCAACCAACATCATCAGGATGCCACCAATGCTTAAGACGTTACTGAGAGCAACGGATTCTTCGGGATGAAAAACCAGAAAGGCCCGTTTGCGATGGCTGTAAAAGTACCAGCCAATGCCAAGGGCTAAGAGGGTGTAGCAAATCATTAAAATCGTAATGGCCAAGGGATGACTCCTCCTTAAAAATTCGGTTCTGTGAGATTAAGTATACCCGATTACGCGCCAGAACCCAAGACTGAACCGCGGACACGTTCTACGGATTGGTTTTGGGCGATACTCTTTGGAAATATGACAGCCAGAATGGTTAAGCGTTTTTTCTGAGCGCTGAGACCGTTCTATGGCGCGGCCCCAGTGCCCACCGCATTTTGACGCGTCTCTAGCAAACGAGGCGGCCAAGATGACCAGTGTGACTGATTTACGGGCAAAAGAAAAAGACCATTCAAAGGAATGGCCTCCAAAGCAGAGCTTTGATGATCTAAGTGGTGCCGTTAATTGTCTAGTCATGTTGACCCGCGATGACAATGCAGGGGGGAAAGCTAGCTAGAGCGTCTGACTTCCAAGTGAAAAGGCATGTCATGTTCTCTAGCGTCTTGCAATCCCGTTTATAAATTACTTGATCGGCAACTTGTAGTGAGACAACGCGTACACCTTAGAACCATCTGTATATTAGCATATAAATATTAAAATTTCAATTAGTGATGTCGATTGGCGCGTAAAAGCCGCTGATATTGCTCGCCCAATTGCGTTTCGAATCGGCCGTTAGCCTTGGGATGGTAGTATTCCGCGTACTTGAGATCGTCCGGCAAGTATTGTTGCTGGACCCAATCACCAGGAAAATCATGGGGAAATTGGTAACCGTTCCCGTGACCCAGTTTCTTGGCGCCACTGTAATGCGCATCCTTGAGTTGGTCGGGAACTGCGCCGTTGTGGCCGTTCATGACGTCGGCCAGGGCCGCATCGACCGCGGCAATACCAGAATTAGACTTGGGCGACAGACAGAGCTCGATGACTGTATCGGCCAAAGGAATGCGGCCCTCAGGCAGCCCTAACTGTTGGGCCGCCTGTACGGCTTGGACCGTGCGTGCCGCTGCGGGAAGGTTGGCCATGCCGATGTCTTCATAGGCGATGACCATCAGCCGCCGGCAGATCGACGGCAGGTCGCCCGCCGCTACCAATTGCGCGAGGTAGTGTAGCGCGGCATCGGTGTCACTGCCTCGAATGGACTTTTGAAAGGCGGAAATCACGTCGTAGTGGGCGTCGCCATTTTTATCGCCGACCAGCGCCTTACGTTGGAAACAGGCTTCGGCCACGGCTAGGGTCACGTGAATCTGACCAGCATCATCTGGTGGCGTGGACTGCGCGGCCAATTCCAGACCATTCAGAGCGCTGCGCAAATCACCATTAGTGGCGCCGGCCATGAAGGCTAAGGCGTCGTCATCGACGTGCAAGTCGAGTTTCCCCAGGCCACGTTCTTTGTCAGTAATGGCGCGGTTTAACGCGGTCTTAATGTCATCGAGCGAGAGCGGGTGGACCTCAAAAATCTGTGTCCGGCTACGAATGGCGGGATTGATGTTGATGTAGGGATTCTCGGTGGTCGCGCCGATCAAGATGATGCGTCCGCTTTCCAGGTGAGGCAACAAGAAGTCTTGCTTGGTCTTGTCCAACCGGTGAATTTCATCCAACAGTAAGATGACGGTGCCACTCATTTTGGCTTCTTCGGCCACGACTTGCAAGTCCTTCTTGGAATCCGTGGCCGCGTTGAGCTTCCGGAAGGCGTACTTGGTAGATCCGGCGATTGCGCTGGCGATGCTGGTCTTCCCGGTGCCTGGTGGCCCGTATAAAATCATTGATGAAAGTAGCTTGGCCGCGACCATGCGGGCGATGATTTTGCCTGGCCCGACCAGGTCTTGCTGGCCAACGATGTCTTCCAGTCGCTGGGGCCGCATGCGGTAAGCTAAGGGATGTTGTGCCAAAAATGAGACTCCTTTCCTAGTGGCCGATTAATTTATCGAACCAACTTTTCTTGGGGGCAGTTGGTTTCTCTGCCGGCTTTTCAGGGTACTTTTTACTTAGACTAATTGGGTTTTGGTTGATGGCGGTGTCACTGGCCACGATCAGCCCTAAATCGCTGTCGTTAACGCCGTAGATGGTGTCTTGGCGAATCGTGAATTTGAGATTGTGTTGGCTCGCCAGCTTGAGGTAAGGGGCGAGGTCGGCCTGGTCAATGTGGCCGTTTAAGATGACCTGGTAATCCGGGTGCGCCGTGATTTCCGTGATAAAGGCGTCCAGGCTTTTTCGGTCCGTGACCTCCGCAATCGTCATTGCCAGCGAGACCCGTTCCCGGAAGGTGCCCAGGTAATGGCGTTGTTCGTCCGGATTGATCTTCGGGGTGCCGTAGACAGAATTCTGTAAGTGTTGCTCCATTTGACTCTTCTCAGCCATGCGTTTCCCTCTTTTCAAGTTAGTCCCACTAGTATACCATGGAATGGTGAAGAGTTTCAGGGAAGGAGACTTTACCAAATGTATGGGGATCAAGACTTTCACGTCTGGGATGACACCACGTTACCCGGGCGATTGGGAAAGATTCGCGCGCAAATTGACCCGAAGTTTCAGGCAACCGTTACGGACCTGGAACCGGTCTTTGCCAAATTAGCTGTGCCCATCTACGACCACATTTCTCAGCACCGTCGACGGTCTAAAAATCCGCCGCCAGATACCTGGGTGGCTTTTAGCACGTCGAAGCGGGGATACAAAATGTTGCCGCACATCGAGGTCGGTTTCTGGGACGACCGGTTCTTCATTTGGCTGGCCGTGTTGCAGGAGGCGAAGAACCGCCAGGCGCTGTTAAGCAGTCTGTCAGAAGACTTGGTCATGCAGCTGCCGGCCACGTTCGAATGTGGTGGGGACCACACCGACAAGAACTGTGGGCGACCGTTGACCCGGGAAACGTATCAAGAACTGATGCGTCAGCAGCCACAGCGATACGCCGAATGGCAGGTCGGGCGGAATTTTCTCCGCGGCAGTGCGTTTTTCACTGGCACGCCTGCCCAGCAGGTTCAGGTCATTCAAGACACGGTAGCGGCGCTCTTGCCGCTGTATGACCAATTGATCCGAATCTGATCGAAGTGAAGGGAGTTTTTCTGTGAGTAACTTATTCAAGCGGGTGTGGCAAAATCCGCTGACGATGACCTACATTGCCCTATTGTTACTGATCATCATTGCTTGGGAGGCCCACGCCTTCTTGTCGCTGGCCTTGTTCACGGTGATTTTTATTTATCTGGGGGATGCGGCAATCATGGGCATCGAGACCCATTTTCACGTGCACCATTTGTGGTCGACGCTACTGGTCTACGTCTTGTTTCTGGGTATCTTGGTGGCGGCATTCGGTCAAATCATTCCACCACTGGTTTCAGAAGCGTCGAACCTGCCGCATGCGATCGACAGAATCATTGTGACTTACCCGCAGCTACAGACGGACCTGACCCGGCTGATCAAACAGCTCTCGCAAAATGCTTCCGTCATCAGCAACGGCAAATCCATTTTGACGAGTGGAATGGGCCAGTTGTCGCGCTTCAGCTCGGGGGTCAAAACGATTCTGTTGGCGTTCTTCTTCAGCTTTATTTTTAATCTGACCAAGAATCAGTTGAAAACGTTTGTCCACGCCTTCACGAAAAGTCGGTTCGCTGGTCTATTCGTGCCGATGGGCCAGTTGATTTTAAAGTTCGTCCACATCTTCGGGACGGTTATCGAAACGCAACTGATCATCTGCACCATCAATACGATTCTGATGGTCTTGGGATTGTGGATCATTGGGATGCCGAGCCTGTTGATCCTGGGAATTATGATTTTCTTCCTGGGCCTGATTCCAGTGGCCGGGGTCTTGATCTCCTTAATTCCTTTGACAATTGTCGCCTTCTTGACGGGTGGCTTGATTCGCGTTGTGGCGGTTTTGGTATTGATAATCTTGATTCACATGTTCGAGTCGTATTTCTTACATCCACGGCTCATGGCCAACGCCACCAACCTGCCCATCTTTGTGACGTTCATCACCCTGATTATCAGCGAACGCATCTTTGGTGCTTGGGGCCTGATTGTCGGCGTGCCGCTAGTGGCGTTCTTCCTAGAAGT
Source organism: Levilactobacillus yiduensis (assembly GCF_024718525.1). NCBI lineage: Bacteria > Bacillati > Bacillota > Bacilli > Lactobacillales > Lactobacillaceae > Levilactobacillus > Levilactobacillus yiduensis. The sequence continues at coordinate 101,217 of NZ_JAMXAZ010000006.1, read as the reverse complement.
TTTTGACGTTCAGCTGAAGCCGCACCGGATTACCTCGGAGCAGGGGACGCAGAAGTGAGTAAAATAGAGCGCTGGACTGTTTTGTCTGGCGTTTTTTTGAATATGACAACCGTTAGTATTTAAGCTGGAATCAAGTCAAAAACGGTACAAAAAAATCCCGCCCAAAGGCGAGATTCTTTAAACCAGTCAGAATTAATCTTAACGGTTGTAGTATTCAACGATAAGAGATTCGTCAAGTTCTGCGTCTAATTCTTCACGTTGAGGGAAGCGGGTAAGGGAACCTTCCAGCTTGTCAGCGTCGAATTGAACGTATTGTGGACGACCAACAACGGCTTCAACAGCGCCCTTGATGATGGCCATGTCCTTGGACTTTTCACGAACGGAGATGACTTGGCCAACTTCGACTTCGTATGAAGGGATGTCAACGCGCTTGCCATCAACAGTGATGTGACCATGGTTAACCAATTGACGAGCTTGACGACGAGTCGTTGCCAAACCTAAACGGTAAACCACGTTGTCCAGACGACGTTCGAGCAAGATTAAGAAGTTAGTACCATGGGTACCTTCAGAGATCTTGCCGGCACGCTTGAACAAGTTGTAGAATTGACGTTCAGTCATGCCGTAAGTGAACCGGAGCTTTTGCTTTTCACGCAATTGCGTACCGTATTCAGATAACTTTTGACGACGACCTTGACCATGATCACCAGGTGCGTAAGGACGACGGTTTAATTCTTTACCAGTGCCGGAAAGGGATACCCCTAAACGACGGGAAATACGCCAGCTTGGGCCAGTGTAACGAGACATAGATAGTTCCTCCAATAAAATATTATTTGGAGTAAAATAAGCTGTTTATAAGTTTAGTATTCGTGCAGGTTGCTTTGCAAGTTTCACCCTATGCAGCCGCAGGTTACTTCTTGAACCAATGTAACGGCAACAATCTGTTGACGAGCTTACCACTTATCGCTGCATTATTTTACACAACGACCAGTATAACCAGAAAGCCTACTGCTTGTCAACGTGTTTTAACAAAACGTGGGCAAATTCTTCCAAAACGGCTTGGTCTTCGGCGCTGAACCGGTCCAAGCTAGGGGAGTCAATGTCCATGACGCCTAGGGGCTCACCATTGGCTAAAATCAAAGGGACCACGACTTCGGAATTGCTGGCGGAGTCGCAGGCAATGTGACCGGCAAATTTGTGCACGTCGGCAACCCGTTGAACCGTCTGTGTTGCCAGGGCTGTCCCGCAGACGCCGCGGTTGTTTTCAATGTGGACACAAGCCACGTTACCCTGGAAGGGGCCTAAGATGAGGTCGTCGGTGGCCGGTTGGTAGAGATAAAAGCCGGCCCAGTTCACATCGTCGAGCGTCTGCTTCAGTAGCGCTGAGGCGTTGGCCAGGTTAGCGACCAAGTTGGTCTCGCCGTGCAAGAGGGCATCGAGTTGTTCGGTGATTAAAGAATTTATTGCTTCACTCATAGAAAGGCCTCCAAAGTTTAAAGATTAAATTATTCCGATATAGGTAAAAATGACTAGGGAATCGTGAAAACCTAGTGAAGCCTAGGCGTGACTTATGCTATAATCGAAATTAGATTAAATTGTAAAATGAACCGAGCGATTTTGCAACTCGTTAAACGTTGAAATGCTGATGAAGGATGGGGTCAATTATGGTAGGTGTGTTGATTGGAATCGTGATCCTTGCGATTGTCGTCTACGTGGGTGTGCTGATATATCAGCAGCGTATTCGTAAACAAGTCACGGCGTTAACCACAAAAAAAGAATCGATGGTGGCTATTCCGCTAACGGATGAGCTCAACTTGGTCGGAAAGCTAAGCCTAACCGGCCAATCGTTGGCGCAGTTCCAACAGCTACAAGCCGACTATCAAGACATTACGGAGAACCGCTTCAAGCGCATCGACCAGGAGTTATCCCAACTCATGGCTGATTCGCGGGGCGTCAATCTCCTACAATTGCGCCAGCGCCTCGCTAAAATTACCTTATTGGTTAACCAAACTGACACATTGGTTCAAGAAGTACAGGCGCATTTAGCAAGCCTGCAAGAAGTGGATAAGCAACACCGTGAGGCCGTCCATGAATTGGAAAAGAAATACCAGGACTTGCGGAAAACGTTATTGGCCAAGAACTTTGCGTTTGGTCCCAGCATTGACGGCCTAGAGGAACGGTTAGGCCAGTTGGAAGGCAACTTTGACACCTTTACCCGGCTGACCCAAGAAGGCGACCACGAGCGGGCAGCGGACGTTTTAAGCCAATTACAAACGGACACCACGAACCTGGAAGACTTGATTGCGGCAATTCCACCATTGTATAAAGACTTGACGGTGGTTTACCCGGATCAAGTCAAGGAATTGAAGGGCGGCTACCAGCAATTGGCCGCGGACCATTACCAATTCGGTGACCAAGATGTCCCGGGGTTGATTCAAGACGTCGAGGAACACATCAAGGACAACGCCAACACGCTGGCGGAATTGCGCCCATCTGACGCGGCGGTCGTGAATGACCGGATCGCCAAGCAGATCGACCACATTTATGACGTGATGCAGACGGAAATGGATGCCAAGGAACCAGTCAACAAGAATCTGGACCGCGTGGCCAAGTTCATTGCCCATGCGCAAAACCAGAGTCACTCACTGTTAAATGAGCTGGACCGGTTGAGTCAAAACTACACGCTGGACCACCAAGAGTTGGAAACGGCGCGGGAGTTGAATGAGCAGCTGCGTCACATCGACGGCACGTACCAACAAGACGTGCAAGCACTCAGTGGCAAACAGGCGGTGTACTCCCAAGTGTTGGCCCACCAAAATCAACAGGAAAAAGACCTGAAACAGATTGAAGAACAACAGGCAGATATTTTGAAGAGCGTGGCTGGCTTGGCCGATGAAGAACGACAAGCCCGTGACACCCTGCAACAGTTTGATTTCAATCTACATAGTTTACGGCGGCAAGTGGAGAACCTGAATTTGCCGGGGATTCCCCAAGAATATTTGGATTACTTCTTCGTGGTACGTGACGAGGTGGCACAGTTGGCGACCGACATGGACCAACCCCAGATTGATATGGAACGGATCACCAAACAACTATTGATTATTCAAACTGATTTGGACACGCTCCAAGAAAAGACCGATGACTTGGTCGACAGTTCGCAGTTGGCAGAACAACTCCTGCAATACGCGAACCGTTACCAAACCAGTCACGAGGACGTGGCTGAGGCCAGTCGCACCGCGGCCGATTTGTTCGAGCACAAGTACCAGTACGCCCAGGCGTTAGAAACTATCGCCACGGCGCTGGAACAGGTCGAACCCGGCGCCTACAAACGATTGGAAGACGCCTATTACGACCGTAAAGGCACGGCAAAACCCAAACGCCGGCAAACTGAACAAGATTAGTAGATGAAGAAGCGCTATTCGGACCCCATCCGGTAGTGCTTCTTTTGTTTCGCGTTCGAGATCGATGTTAACCAGGAGCTTTGTCGGGAAACGGCGGCTAGAAAAGCGGAATTACGCGGTGTCTTAAAAAAACAAATAACTTTGAAATTAATTGCGAGTGTTCTGTTTTTAGGCTGATTAATATTGATGGATAGTAATTTAGTAAGAGTTTGTTGATCTGATGTGAATGTTGAAGTCGGCTAATACGGATTACTAAACAGATTGGTACTGACAAACACTCTGTAGCCGAAAGTTCGGCAACTATAAGTTCAGTCGAGGAGACCGCTTTGTGGCTCGACCCGTCAGCCCACAGCAATCCAGTCTCATCGTTGCCGAACGGTCAGGCGGCCAGACCATCCGGTGTTGCTGAGAATAGCAAATTTAAGATTAATACCTATTCGGTGGTGGTAAGGTATCGCTTACACGGAAGTACTTCTGGCTGAAAGGCTTGTGGTTAGCAACGTTTGTGTTTATAATGAAAAGGAATTTCTATTGGAGTCGAACCAATTAGAAAAGGATAAGAGGGTTCAGCATGATTTATTTTGATAACAGTGCGACCACTAAGGCAGCGCCCGAAGTGGTTGATACTTACGCGAAGGTCAGCGCAAATTACTGGGGTAACCCATCAAGTTTGCACAAATTTGGTGAACAGGCATTTAACCTGTTGGAGCAGTCCCGCCAGCAAATCGCTGACTTAGTGGGTGCCAAGCTGAGTGAGATTCTCTTCACCAGTGGCGGTACCGAAGGCGATAACTGGGCCATCAAGGGAACGGCCATGGCCAAACGTGAATTTGGCAACCACCTGATCACCACCGAGGTGGAACATCCCGCCGTGCACAATTCCATGGAACAGCTGAAGCAAGAGGGCTTTGAAGTGACCTACCTGCCCGTTGATGAAAACGGCCGGGTCTCCGCAGATGACTTGCGGGCGGCCATCAAGCCCACCACGATTCTGGTCTCTACGATGGCCGTCAACAATGAAATCGGTGCGGTCCAACCGCTCGACGAAATTGCGGCCGTCATGCGGGACTTTCCCCGGATTCACTGGCACATCGATGCTGTTCAGGGAATCGGTAAGGGCTTAGCCGACAAGATCTTTAATGATCGGGTCGACTTCGTCACGTTCTCTGGGCATAAGTTCCATGCGCCCCGCGGGATTGGCTTCATGTACAAACGCCAAGGCCGGAAAATCACGCCGCTGATGGCCGGTGGGGGTCAGGAACGGAATCTGCGTTCTGGGACCGAAAACCTGCCAGCAATCGCCGCAATGGCCAAGGCCTTACGCTTGTTACTCAATGACGAAGCGGCCAAGGTCCAACGGCAACGCGACATTCGGTTGGCTATCTTGCATCATGTGGAAAAATTCCCGAACGTGACGATTTTCTCCAAGGATCTGCCCGTCTTTGCGCCGCACATCTTGTGTTTCGCAATTGCCGGTGTCCGTGGCGAAACCATCGTCCACGCCTTCGAGGAACACGACATCTACATTTCCACGACCAGCGCTTGCTCTTCCAAGAAGCACGTGGAGTCCAGTACGTTACAGGCCATGAAGGTCGACGATGGCATTGCCACCAGTGCCGTGCGGATCTCACTGGACGAACACAACACCATGGCGGAAGCCGAGAAATTTAACCAAGTCTTTGACGAACTTTACACGCAATTTGCCAAGTTAAGCTAAATCACGAAAGGGGTCGCGCAATGGAATATAGTGAAATTATGGTCCGTTACGGCGAGCTGTCGACGAAGGGGAAAAACAAAAAAGACTTCATCAAACAGCTTGGCCAAAACGTCCGTAAGGCGCTCAGCAGTTTTGAGGGCCTAGAAGTAAAAGCACAACACGATCGCTTGCACGTTACCTTGAACGGGGAAGATTCAGATGCCGTCATGAACCGGTTGAAGGGTGTTTTCGGGATTGAAAATTTCTCGCCATCGGTCAAGGTGGACAAAGATATCGATGCCATCAAGGAAACGGCCGTGGCAATGGTCAAAGAGGCCTTCAAGCCAGGGATGACCTTTAAAATCAACACCCGGCGGCAAGACAAGGAATTTGCCTACGATACCTATCAAATGAACGAAATCCTGGGGAGCACGATTCTGGAAAGCGTGCCGGGATTAACGGTTCAAATGAAGCACCCGGACCTGGAGTTACGGGTCGAAGTGCGGATGAACGGGGTCTTCCTGTCTGGCGAAACCATTCAGGGGGCTGGCGGTTTGCCAGTCGGTACCGGTGGTAAGGCGGTCATGATGTTGTCTGGGGGAATTGACTCCCCAGTCGCGTCCTACTACGCGTTGCGCCGTGGCGTTAAGATCGACATGGTCCACTTCTACAGTCCGCCATACACGTCCGAACAAGCCCTGGCCAAGGCCAAGGAACTGACGGCGCGGTTGGCCGGTTACTCGGGTGGTATTCAGTTCATCCAGGTGCCATTTGCCAAGATCCAAGAGACCATCAAGGAAAGGGTGCCCGAGGGCTATCTGATGACGGTTCAACGGCGCTTGATGCTACGGTTGACGGCGGCTATCGCTGAAATGCGGCACGCCAAGGGAATCTTCAACGGTGAATCCCTGGGCCAAGTGGCGTCACAGACGCTGGAAAGTATGGCGGCCATTAATGATGTGACGTCTATGCCAATCTTGCGGCCGCTGCTGTCCATGGACAAGACGGAAATCATCAAGGTTGCCGAAAATATTGACACCTATGACCTGTCTATCCTGCCATACGAGGACTGCTGTACCATCTTCACGCCGCCAGCACCCAAGACGCATCCGAGCCTGGAAAAGTCCCGGAAGTACGAGGGCTACATCGACGTAGATGGTCTGATGAAAGAGGCACTGGACGGCATTGTCATCACAGAAATCCGGCCAGGAGACAACTACCTCAATCAAAATGAAGATGTCTTCGCTGAATTACTATAAGTAAAAATGAAGCCCAGGTGGGATGACTGCCTGGGCTTTTCGTCATGAGAAATTTGGTTGAGAATCCAGCGAAGTTAAGGTATGCTGGTAAAAACAAGTTAAACAAAATTCGGGTTTTCGCAAAATCAGAATGCCGGTCTGACGGGATTTGTTTAGTGTATTCCCCACAGGTGTGGGGGTGATCCTAAGTCCGATGTGAGTCAGGAGCAGGTGGACACGTATTCCCCACAGGTGTGGGGGTGATCCCTGCTCGCGGTTATCTGCCATCAGCTGCTCCTGGTATTCCCCACAGGTGTGGGGGTGATCCCGGCTCTTACGCGTCAAAAATGGGCCATAGAATGTATTCCCCACAGGTGTGGGGGTGATCCCAGTAATGACCCCAATGCTAACAGCAAGAATTGGTATTCCCCACAGGTGTGGGGGTGATCCCATCCGTCTTCACCACTAACTTCACATAGGCGGGTATTCCCCACAGGTGTGGGGGTGATCCTATCAGTGACGTTGCGCAAGTAATTTTTGCCGAGTATTCCCCACAGGTGTGGGGGTGATCCCCCCCGACGATATAGCCACTCTGCTTCCTTGCGGTATTCCCCACAGGTGTGGGGGTGATCCTTTCTTCGAAGGCTGCTTTTGTCAAGTTTTGGTGTATTCCCCACAGGTGTGGGGGTGATCCCAAACGGTCATGACGGACAACAAGTTCTTGCCGGTATTCCCCACAGGTGTGGGGGTGATCCCGCTTTAAGTTCGACAAACATATTCAAGCTTAAGTATTCCCCACAGGTGTGGGGGTGATCCTCAAAGCGAGCCACCCCTTGCTATGCTATAATTGTATTCCCCACAGGTGTGGGGGTGATCCCCATGCCGCAACTTGGGAAGCGCTGGCGCTGAAGTATTCCCCACAGGTGTGGGGGTGATCCCGCTGATGATACAGCTCACATCATCCATGAGGTGGTATTCCCCACAGGTGTGGGGGTGATCCTGCGTTAACAGGGTCGGATCTTAAAAAAGTGGTGTATTCCCCACAGGTGTGGGGGTGATCCCAAACGCCGGTGGCAGAGCCAAGAATGGTGGGAGTATTCCCCACAGGTGTGGGGGTGATGCCAGGTAGCCGTACGCCATGATAGCAAGCGCACTGCTATTCCCGCAGCCGGTCAGAACACGTCGTCCAGAGTTTTTCATGATTTTATGGCAAAATGCTTGTCATTACCCCCGGAGTTGCGCGATAATTGGTGTAACTAATCGGTGAGAGCCGATAAACAACTGAAGGGGTTGATCTGCGTGGAAGTCACACGACTCGGCGATACATTCTCCTTGTCTGGTACGTTGCCAGAAGTAGGAGATCAGTTACCAAAGTTTAAGGTATTCGATCAGGAAAATAAGAAGGTCAAGACCGCCAATTTGATTGGCAAAGTTACCCTGATTAGCGTTGTTCCAGACCTGGATACACCAGTATGTACGATTCAAACGCGAAAGTTCACCCAGCAGGCGGATCACTATCCAGATGCGCGTTTTGCCACGATTTCGAACAATTCTATTGCCGAACAGACTGGCTGGTGCGCGGCTCAGGGTGTCGAAAACGTCGATTTGTTGTCAGACGAAGAATTGTCGTTTGGCTACGAAATGGGCCTGTACGTCCCGAACTTAGGTAACTTGGCGCGGTCGATTTGGATCATCGATGAGACGGGTAAGATCGTTTACCGGCAAATTGTGACTGAACAAACTGACGAACCCGACTATCTGGCGGCTATTGATGCCCTGGAAAAGTTGGTCAAACGTGTTGACCTTTAGTCAGAAATTGCGTAAACTGTGAAAGTAGCATTGAGCAAGTCAGTAGCGTGAGACCGTCTGTCATAGCGAGCCGGGAATGGTGGAAACCTGGTGAGACGCTTGCGTGAACGTAGCTTGTGAGCTGTTGGGCTGAACCCAAAAGTAAGCCAAACCGGAGCACTCTCCGTTAACAAAGAAGTTAAGTGGGGCATGAACGCCCAATTTAGGTGGTACCGCGAAGACTCTTCGTCCTAATTTTTAGGATGAGGAGTCTTTTTTTACGCCTAGATCGTTAGCTTCCGTAGCCAAGAAAGGAATTGAATCAAATGGCAGATAAGCAAATTGATATGCCAACTAAGTATGATCCGACCGCCGTTGAAGCGGGTCGGTACCAGACTTGGCTGGACGAAGATGTTTTCAAACCCAGTGGGGATAAAAAGGCGACCCCTTATTCCATCGTCTTACCACCGCCAAATGTCACAGGTAAACTGCATTTAGGCCACGCCTGGGACACCACGTTACAAGACATGATCATCCGGCAAAAGCGGATGCAAGGCTTCGACACGTTATGGGTACCGGGGATGGACCATGCCGGTATCGCCACGCAAGCCAAGGTGGAAGCCCGGTTGCGTGAACAAGGCATTACCCGTTACGACCTCGGCCGGGAAAAGTTTGTCGACAAGGTTTGGGAATGGAAAGACGAATACGCCGCGACCATTCACAAACAGTGGGCCAAGATGGGGTTGTCCATGGACTACTCTCGTGAACGGTTCACGCTGGACGACGGCCTGTCTGACGCGGTCAAGAAGGTCTTCGTAACCCTTTACAAGAAGGGCCTCATCTACCGTGGCGAATACATCATCAACTGGGATCCGCAAGCCCGGACAGCGCTGTCCGATATCGAAGTTATTCACCAAGACGACAAAGGGGCCTTCTACCACGTGAAGTACCCATTTGCTGACCCTGACTTCACCTTCAACGGCAAGCACTACATTGAAATTGCGACGACGCGGCCTGAAACCATGATGGGGGACACCGCCGTGGCCGTTAACCCCGACGATGACCGTTACAAGGAATTGGTTGGCAAGGAAGTTGTCTTGCCTTTGGCCAACCGCAACATTCCAATCATCGCTGACCAATACGTTGATATCAACTTTGGGACCGGGATGGTGAAGATCACTCCAGCCCATGACCCGAACGACTTCTTAGTTGGTAACCGTCACAACCTGGAACGCATCAACACCATGAACGAAGACGCCTCAATGAACGAGAAGGCTGGCAAATACGCTGGCATGGATCGTTTTGACGCCCGTAAGGCCATGGTCGCTGATTTGGACGACCAAGGGTTACTGTTAAAGGTCGACCCAATCGTCCATTCCGTTGGGCATTCCGAACGGACCGGGGTCCAAGTCGAAGCCCGGTTATCAACGCAGTGGTTCGTGAAGATGAAGCCATTGGCCGAAGCCGCCATTAAGAACCAGCAGGGTGACGATGCGGTCGACTTTGTGCCAGAACGATTTGAACATACCTTCACGCAATGGATGGAAAACGTTCACGACTGGGTCATTTCACGGCAACTCTGGTGGGGTCACCGGATTCCAGCCTGGTACAACAAAAAGACCGGCGAAGTTTACGTCGACGAAAAAGCACCGAAGGACATCGAAAACTGGGAACAAGATCCCGACGTCTTGGACACCTGGTTCTCCAGTGCCCTGTGGCCATTCTCCACGATGGGTTGGCCAAATGAGGATAGCGCTGATTTCAAACGTTACTTCCCAACCGACACGTTAGTTACCGGTTACGATATCATCTTCTTCTGGGTTTCCCGGATGATCTTCCAAAGCCTGGAATTCACTGGCAAGCGGCCATTTAAACACGTGCTCTTACACGGGCTGATTCGGGCCGAAGACGGGCGCAAGATGAGTAAGTCTTTGGGCAACGGGATCGACCCCATGGACGTCATCGACAAGTACGGTGCCGATGCACTGCGGTGGTTCTTATCCACTGGGTCGACGGCGGGGCAAGACGTGCGGTTCAGCTATGACAAGATGGACGCAGCCTGGAACTTCATCAACAAGATCTGGAATGCCAGCCGGTTTGTCATCATGAACTTGGGCGAGAACACCAAGCCAATCGTGCCTGCCGCTGACAAGTGGGACCTGACTGACAAGTGGATCTTGAGCCGCTTGAATGACACGGTCAAGCACGTTACGGAAATGTTTGACAAGTTTGAGTTCGGTGAAGCCGGCCGTTCCCTCTACAACTTCATTTGGAACGACTTCTGTGATTGGTACATCGAAATGAGTAAGGAAGTCTTGAACGGCGATGACGCGGCGGCTAAGGCTACCAAGCAGGACCTGTTGGCCTACGTGTTAGACCAGACCTTACGCCTGTTACAACCAATCATGCCATTCGTGACGGAAGCCATTTGGCAAGCCATGCCACATGACGGGCAATCCCTAGTGACGGCGGCTTACCCAGTCGATCACCCAGAATTCGACAACGCCACGGCGGAAACGGATATGACCAGCCTGATCGACTTGATCAAGGCCGTCCGGAACATCCGGGCCGAAGCTAACGCGCCAATGTCCACACCAATCGACTTGCAGATCAAGTCCAGTGACGACAAGCTACAACACGTCTTCGAGACCAACCGCGACTACATCGACCGGTTCGTTCACCCGAAGGACTTGCAAATTGGCGCCGACCTGGTCGCACCGAAGCTAGCCATGACGGCGGTCATCACTGGCGCCGAAGTCTCGGTCCCACTGGCCGAATTGGTTGACTTGAACGATGAGGCCAAGCGTCTGGACAAGGAAGTTGCCAAGTTCACGTCTGAAGTGGAACGGGCAACCAAGAAGTTAGGCAACGAACGCTTCGTCGCCAACGCGCCAGAAGACGTGGTCAACGCGGAACGCGAAAAGCAAGCTGATAACGAAAAGAAGTTGGCCGCAACCAAGCAACGGTTGGCTGACATCAAGGCACAACTTTAATTAGAGGGTGAAACGTTAATTCGTAAATCTGCGGACGATAGCGTTCGAACTCTTAAGAGTAGCGAAACCAGTTGCCTTCAGCGAGTTAGCATGTGTCAGTAACGATGTGCTAGTTCAGGAACAGGTATTAGCCTATTAATTTTAAAATGAAGTGGAACGCTAATCGGTGACGGTTGGGGTTCCACTTTTTGTATGGGTCAATCGAGTTTGTCTGGCGAGGCGTCTAAGTTAACCAGGAGTTTGTCAGTCTTGGGGATGATTGGTTCTCAAGGCCATTGCTGATAGTAATTGAGACTGATACGTTGTCAGTTAACAAGAGCACTGGGACTATCGTTGGCAACGACCAACCGTAGTCGAGAGTTCGTCAAATATGGGCTCAGCCGTGAGGTGGCGAGACCGCCCTTTGGCTCGCCCCGTCCGCCCACAGCGTCACGGCCCATATTTGACGAACGGTAAGGCGGCCAACTCCCACCAAAGTTGCTAAAATTCTCCGCCACAAAGCTAGGCAACAACAGGGGGAATCTGCTAAACTGGGAGGCAGTGACTATCCGGGAGGTTTTCAATTTGATCAAGACGTATGCCGAGGCATTACAGTTTATTCACGGGCGCGACCGGTTCAAGAAGAAACCGACGCTGACCCGCATGCGAGAGTTCATGGCCTTGCTGGGTAATCCCCAGGACCAACTCAAGATGATCCACGTGGCCGGGACCAATGGCAAGGGCTCCACAGTCGCCTTTTTGCGGGACCTGTTCATGGCGGAGGGCGAGACGGTGGGGACCTTTACCTCGCCATTTATTACCCGCTTTAATGAGCGTATCAGTACCAATGGCGAGCCCATCAGTGACGCTGATCTGTTGGCCGATGTCCAGCACATTGAACCCATCGTGGCCCAGTTGGACGCGCAATTGGGGCCAGAGGGGCCGACCGAGTTTGAAATCGATACGGCCTTGATGTTCTGCTACTTTGCGGCCCATCCGGTCGACGTGGTGATCGTTGAGGTCGGGCTGGGTGGCAAATATGATTCGACCAACATCATCACCCCCGCCGTGTCCGTCATTACCACGATTGGCATGGACCACATGAAGATTTTGGGCGACACGATTCCTAAGATCGCCACACAAAAGGCGGGCATCATCAAGCCCGGTGTACCGGTCGTTTGTGGCCGTTTGACCCCGGACGCCTTGGCGGTGATGGACCAGACGGCCGCGGCCAATGACACCCAGGTACGGGCGCTTGACCGGGACTTTCGGGTGACCAACCAACCCGGCAGTGAGTGGGGCGAGCGCTTTGGGTACGTCTGGGGCGACCACCGCTGGCGCCATTTACAGATCGATTTGTTAGGTCAATATCAAATCGACAACGCGGCGACTGCACTGACGGCGTATATCACGTATCATCAAGAACAGCACACGGCGGTCGACATCGCTGAGATTCGCCAAGGTCTGCAACACACCGCGTGGCCGGGGCGGTTTGAACGGTTAACGAACGAACCGCTGATTGCCATTGACGGCGCCCACAATGAGCCAGCCATGGTGGAAATGGCTCGCTTACTACGACAACATTTTTCTGGTCACGACATTTACATTATCCTGGCCGTACTGGCGGATAAGCAGTACACGCAGATGGTCAAGACGTTGATGACCGTGCCTCAGGTCCACCTGGTCGTGACGCAGTTCCAGGGGCCGGGTAAACGGGCGGCGGCCACGCCTAAGGAGCTGGAGGATGCTGTGGCGAGCCACAAGCGCATTACCATGGCACCGGACTGGCCAACCGCGCTGAAGACCGTGCTGGCTAGCATCTCAGCGGATGATCTGGTGCTGTTGACCGGGTCGTTATACTTTATTTCAGAAGTCCGGCAATATTTTAAAGATTCTGACAAATAAATCTGCCTTTTTTACGGAGTTAATCCGTAGAGGGGTGAAGTGAGATGCAACGACAAAAAATGACGATCCACAACGAACGCCAACTAGTGGGCCAGGTTCTCAAGAGTCTGGGGCTGCCGCATATCACGGAGAGTGAGCGGTTCTTTCAGTATTTCCACAGCGTGGCTAACCTGCGTTACGCCAGTCATCGGCAGTGCCGCGCCTACGTGGGTGGTCGGGCACAGCGCCGCAGCCTACTGACGGCCATTGATCTGGGACGTTGGGTCCAACAGGCGCCTCGGCCCATCTTGGGTGAGGTGACGGCTAGTAGCCAGTTAGGTCAGGCGCTGATGGATGACCTGCGCTATTTACAACAGGAGAGGGTTGAAGTCTTGGCCTTGGACGCCAAGCACCGGATCATTGCCCGTCAGACGGTTTTTCAGGGAACGTTAGATAGTTGTCCTGTCCATCCCCGCGAGATCTTTCAACTCGCCGTCATGAACGGGGCCGCGGCTATCGTGGTCGCCCACAATCATCCCAGCGGACTGCCGCAGCCATCGCCCAATGACCTTTCTTTCATGCGGCGTTTGGCCGATTGTGGCCGGTTGATGGGGATTCCGCTGTTGGACGGCTTTGTGGTGGGCATCCACAGTTATTTTAGCCTACGAGAAGCGGGCCAACTACCGGGCAACGGGGAAGAAAATGCGACAGAACCTTTAAAAACTGATTAAAATCCGTCTTTCCTATTTCTTTCTCGTTAAAAGTTCGGTATTCTTGACATTGACGACGTGTTCTCACGTAGATAGGTATGTTATAATACGTCTATCAATGTACAAAAATAAAAATCAATTAAAGTTTTGTTGACAATGAAGGGATGAAACACATTGTTCGGATTAGGAACGAAAAATATTGGGATCGATCTGGGTACCGCCAATACGATTGTCTACGTTGACGGGAAAGGTATCGTTCTTCGCGAACCTTCCGTTGTCGCCAAGAACACAAAGTCTGGGGAAATTGTGTCCGTTGGTGAAGACGCACGCGCAATGATTGGCCGGACCCCGGCTAGCATCGTTGCCATTCGGCCCATGAAAGACGGCGTGATTGCCGATTACGATACGACCGTTGCCATGATGAAGTACTTCATCGAAAAGACGGTAGGTAAGTCGAACGGTAAGCCTTACGTGATGGTTTGTGTGCCTAGCGGCGTAACGGAAGTTGAAAAGCGGGCCGTGATCGATGCGACCCGGGTAGCTGGTGCTCGTGACGCTTACGTGATCGAGGAACCATTCGCTGCGGCTATTGGTGCTGGTTTGCCCGTTATGGACCCAACCGGTAGCATGGTCGTTGACATGGGTGGTGGGACTACCGACGTTGCCACCATTTCCTTGGGTGGGATCGTTTCCAGTCGTTCTATTCGGGTTGCCGGTGACAAGCTGGACGACGCCATTGCGACGTACGTCCGCTCGAACTTCAACCTGTTGATTGGTGAACGGACCGCTGAAAAGCTGAAGATGGATATCGGGTCTGCTTCCGTTGAAGCGGCCGAAAAGATCGACGGCGCCACGATTCGTGGGCGTGATCTGGTCACTGGTTTGCCTAAGGCCGTGGAAGTTTCCGCTGTCGACGTGGCCAAAGCCATCCAAGAACCCGTTCAAGACGTCATTACGGCTATCAAAGAAACCCTGGAAGAAACGTCACCAGAAATCGCTGCCGATGTGATTGATCACGGTATCGTCTTGACTGGTGGGGGCGCATTGCTGCAGAACTTATCTGAAGTCATTGCGGACGCAACCAAGGTGCCGGTTTCCATTGCAAACGACCCGTTAGATTGTGTGGCCGCTGGTACTGGGGAGTCATTAAAGAGTATCGATGTCATGAAGAAAAAATAGGGACTAGCGGGAAGGCAGCTTCCCGCTTCTTTATTGTGACGGTATGGGCAAACTAAAACCATACCCACAAGATGGAGGTCAAACATGCAGAAATTTTCTCTCAATCGCCGACTGGTTATCATTATTGTCTGCGTGATTGTTAGCTTTGCTTTGATGACGGTGTCCGTGACCATGCGTAACAAGAAGTCAACGCCGCCCCTGGTTCAACAATTTGGTAACGACATTGTCGGCTTGGTTGACCGCGTCGTGGCGATTCCCACCAATGGGTTGAGTGGCTCTGTCAGTTCCATTTCGGAATTACTGAACACGTATCAGGAAAACCAACAGTTAAAGAAGCAAGTGAGTGAACTGGCTCAGACCAAGGTCCGGGACCAAACGCTTGCTAAAGAAAACAAGCAACTGAAAAAAGAAATGAAGTTGAACGCTTCGCTGACGGACTACACCGCCGTTTCTGCCGCCGTGATCACGCGGACGCCATCTTCATGGCAAAGCCAAGTGGTCATCAACAAGGGGGCCGCTGCGGGCGTTAAGAAGAACATGCCCGTCATGTCTGGTTCTGGCTTGATTGGGCGGGTCGCTGAAGTCAACAAGACCAATTCCAAGGTGGAACTGATCACCGACAACAATGATGCGTCCAACCGGTTTGCGGTTCAAATTACCACCAAGTCCGGCAAGACGGTCAACGGGGTCCTGAGTGGCTACAAGGCGACGACGGGGCAGATTACGATGGACAACATCACGACCAAGGCCAAGCTCGCCAAGGGTGACAAGGTCGTGACTAGTGGTCTGGGTGGCGTGACGCCAAAGGGCCTGTACGTCGGTACGGTGGCTAAGGCAACCGGATCAGACTACGGGTTGGCAACGAAGTTATACATCACCCCAGCCACGGATCTCAGTGCGCTGAACATCGTCACCGTTGCCGTCAGCAAGCAGTAGGGGGGACTAGTCGTGTATCGATTATCAAAGTTACGCTTCGGCTTTCCCGTCTTCTTGTTTCTGGCACTCTTTCTAGACGGATCGATTAGCCAAGTCTTTAGTGTCCAAATGTTTCGGTACCCAACCGCCATGGTCAGTCATCTGGTTGTCTTGTGGTTAGTGTGTGGTGTACTGTTTGAAGCCGACGATGGCACGTTTGACATGCCATTAGGCTGGTGGGCTGCGGTCGCGGGGGCCGTGTTTGATTTGTACTATACCGGAATCTTCGGGATAGCCGTCTTCATCTTCCCCCTCGTCGTTTACCTGACCCGCCGGCTAGCGAGCTGGATTCGGCCCAATTTTTTGAGCGGCCTGTTGATCTACTTTATCGACATTACCGTGGTGGAAGGTCTGGGCTACTTGGCTAGCCGAGCGATGCGGTTAAATACCGGAGCTGGTAGCGCGTTTTTAGTGAACACGCTGGGCCCGACCTTGGCATTTAATTTAGCGATGTTTGTGATTTTATATTTCCCAATCCGTTGGGTGTATAATTGGTTAAAATAGGTGAAGGGAACGAACGCTATGCAGGCTGCCGTATTACGCGGAACGCAAAACGGCTATGACTTGGTCCTCAAGCAATCAGCGAGTCTGGACCAAATCTTGGTTGATTTAAAAGCATTATTAGAAAATCTCAAGGTGGACCCCCAGGCTTTAGAGGCATCCAAGGTTTCACTGGATGTGCTAACTGAAGACCGGATCTTGACCGCGGAGGAAAAAAAACGCATCGAACAGATGGTGGCGCAGTATCCGCGCTTTGAGATCCATAAGATTGCCGCCAACGTGATGACGATTGCGGATGCAGTCCAGTTGCGTGAGCGGGAAAACGTTCACCTGTTAAGCAAAGTGATTCGTAACGGGCAGGAGGTCGTCATGAAGGGCGACGTCCTGTTCTTGGGGACGATTCACGAAGGTGGTAAGCTCCGGACGACGGGCAACATCTTTTCCATGGGGAATGTCGCTGGAATTCTGCAAGCGGGGTATCCCGATGACGAATCCAAGCTGATTATGGGAAATCTTCAGGCCGCCCAACAGGTGCACATTGCCGAGCAGTTTGACATCATTGAAGCGGACGCCTTGTCTGCATCACAACAAACGGTGGCCTACGTCAATGACCTGCACGTCTTGTCGTATGGCAAGTTGGGGCAATTAAAGAAGATCAATCCAAAGTTGTATAACCAGATTGGAGGAATTTAGAAATGGGAAAAGCAATTGTGATCACCTCCGGTAAGGGTGGGGTCGGTAAGACGACGACCAGCGCCAACATTGGGACCGCGTTAGCCTTGATGGGCAAACGGGTCTGCTTGATGGACCTGGACATTGGGTTGCGGAACCTAGACGTGGTGTTGGGGTTAGACAACCGCATCATTTATGATATCGTGGACGTGGCTGAAGGCCGGGCAAAATTGCCCCAAGCCTTGGTCAAGGATAAGCGGTTCGACGACAAATTGTACCTGTTGCCAGCGGCACAAAACACCGATAAGACGGCGTTAACGCCCGAACAGGTCAAGGAGATCGTTGACGAACTGAAGCCAGAATACGATTACGTCCTGATCGATTGCCCAGCCGGCATCGAACAAGGCTTCATCAACGCGGTCTCCGGTGCCGACGCGGCTATCGTCGTGACGACGCCAGAAATCTCCGCCGTACGCGATGCCGATCGGGTCGTGGGCCTGTTGGAACAACACCCACTGACCGAAGCCCCGCGGCTGTTGATCAACCGGATTCGGCGCAACATGATGCAAGATGGTTCTATGATGGACATCGACGAGATCACCCACCACCTGGGTATCGAATTGCTGGGCATTATCTTCGACGATGATGCCGTCATCACGACCTCCAACCAAGGAGAACCCGTGGTCATGCAAACGGACAATCCCGCTGGCCAAGGCTATCGTAACGTGGCCCGCCGCCTTGAGGGGGAGACTGTGCCCTTGATGAAGATCGAAGAACAAGAGGATACTGGTTTCTGGCATCGTGTCAGCAGCTGGTTCCATCGCGGTTAGAAATTTTAAAAAACGAGGTGTTAACTGGTGCGTGCACGAGTTGAACACCTTTTTTCATTTTCAAGACTTGACACGATCTCTGAAAAAAAGTAATATACTGTCAATGAATGAAAAACGTTGAACGGAAGAGTAGAGTTGTTCAGGTTCTCCAGAAAGCCCCGCGGATGGAAACGGGCGGACTGAACGATTCGAACCACATCTGTGAGTTGGTCGTCTGAAATGAGTAAGATGACTCGGGAAAAGCCCCGTTATCGCTGGAGTTGCTAGCAACTCGCTGAGGTTTTCGTAGTGATATGAAAACAAACATGAGGTGGAACCACGATGTGATCGTCCTCTTAGGTCTTTGGACCTAGGAGGGCGATTTTTTTGATCCCGCCGCAACAGCGAGACGCTAGGAACTCACTGAGTCGGCGTGGCGTGAGCGCGTCGAGAACATGAGGTGGCACAGCGTTGAGACGCCCTCTTGAGAAGACTTTTCTCGAGAGGGCTTTTTTTATTTGGCGAAGGAGGAATCATTATGAATTACGTGACGCAAATTTTACCATCATTACTTTCCGGGACGGGGATGACCTTATCCATCTTCTTCTGGACCATCATTATCGCAATTCCGTTGGGTATTCTGGTCGGGTTGGGGATGACGACGCGGTTCAAACCGCTGACCTGGATCATCAATATCTACGTGTGGCTGATGCGGGGGACGCCCTTGTTACTGCAATTAATTTTCGTTTTTTACGGGTTACCCATCATCGGCATCGTCTTCCAGCGTTACGATGCGGCGCTGTTTGCCTTTATTTTAAATTACACGGCCTACTTCGCTGAAATCTTCCGGGGTGGCCTGCAAGCTATTCCGGCGGGGCAATACGAAAGTGCCCGGGTCTTACGGCTGACCAACTGGCAGACGCTACGCAAGATCGTGATTCCCCAAGTGGTCAAGATCGTCTTGCCTTCCATCGGTAATGAAGTCATTAACCTGGTCAAGGATTCCTCATTGGTCTACGTCATCGGGTTAGGCGACCTGTTGCGGGCCGGCAACGTGGCCATGGCACGAGACGTGACGCTGGTACCCATGTTATTGGTCGGCGTGATCTACTTACTACTGACGGCCGTCTGCACGCTGGTCTTGAAGCGGCTCGAACGGCACTACAGTTTCTGGCGTTAAGGAAAGGATGGTCAACATATGTTAGAACTTAAAGGCATTACGAAAAAATTTGGTGGCAAAACCATCCTGGACGACGTCAACCTGACCGTTGAAGATGGCAAGATTTTGACGATCGTTGGGCCGTCTGGGGCCGGGAAAACAACGTTACTGCGGTGTATCAGTGGCTTGGCCAGCGTTGACAGCGGCCAATTTCTACTAGACGGCCAACCCTTTGATCCCGCCACGAACCGGGATAACGATGCGGTCATCGGCGTGGTCTTTCAGGATTATCAATTATTCCCGAACCTCACCGTCCGCCAGAACGTGACGTTGGCGCCGACCATGGTGCTCAAGCAATCCACGCAAGACGCCAATGCTGAAGCCGACCGGCTGCTGAAACAACTGGACTTGGGCGACAAAGCGGACTTGTTCCCCTACGAGTTATCCGGCGGGCAAAAGCAACGGGTCGCCATTGTCCGGGCACTTGCGATGCACCCCAAGTTACTGTGCTACGACGAACCCACGTCGGCCTTGGACCCAGACCTGCGTAAAGAAGTGGAACAAATCATTTTGAAACTACGTGACGAGGGCATCACCCAAATCGTGGTGACCCACGACATGCCATTCGCAGAGGCCATTGCGGACCAAATGCTACGTGTGGAACCCAAGAACTAGGGAGGTCATTTGATGAAAAAGTATTTACGATTCTGGGCCTTACTCGCCGTCATCGTTGGCCTGGGCGGCATCCTAGCGGGCTGCAACAACGTCACGCAACGGGCCAACCAAGATGACACCTGGTCCAGCGTTTTAAAGAAGAAAAAAGTGGTCGTGGGGCTGGACGACAGCTTCGTTCCCATGGGCTTTCGGCAAAAGAGTGGCCAACTGGTCGGGTACGACATCGACTTGGCCCGCGCCGTCTTCAAGCTGTACGGGGTCAAGGTCGATTTCCAATCCATTGACTGGAGCATGAACGTTACGGAGTTGCACAACGGCACGATCGATCTGATCTGGAACGGCTTTTCCATCACGCCACAACGGGAAAAGCAGGTGGCCTTCTCTGATACGTATCTGAATAATGACCAGGTCTTGGTCACGCTGAAGAAAAATCACATCAGTTCGTATCAGGACATGACAGGCAAGGTCTTGGGCGCTCAAACCGGGTCGTCGGGGGCCAACGATATTGAGACCCACCCCAAGCTGCTGAAGGACCGGATCAAAAACCACGAGGCAGTGACCTACGATTCCTTTACCAACGCGTTCATCGACCTGAACGTCGGCCGGATTCAAGGCCTACTGATCGACAGTACGTACGCCAATTACTACATCAAACACCAAGCGCATCCCGAAGATTACCGGGTAACGGTTGGCAGCTTCCCTAAGGAAAAGTTTGCGGTGGGGATGCGCAAGGGTGATGTCACCATGCGGCACAAGATCAACGCCGGCTTGAAGCGATTGGCTGCCAACGGAGCCTTGGAAAAGATCAATCAGAAATGGTTCGGCAGTAACGTGGATACGCCACTGTTGCCGAAGAAATAAGCGCTACCGACAGCTGGTGTGAGGCGACCGCCTACCGTCCGCCAAATATGGGTCGGAACGCGGTGGGCAGACGGGTCGAGCCACAGAGCGGTCTCGACACCTCGCCTTTGAGCCGGGGAACCGCATCTCAAAGACGCCAGTTACCTAACCAGCCCAAACCGCTGCTAAGGTAACTCCCACGGCTGAACCCATATTTGGCGGACTCACGGCTACGGGCGTGAGTCACCACCAATTAGTTAA
Source organism: Levilactobacillus yiduensis (assembly GCF_024718525.1). Taxonomy (NCBI): domain Bacteria; kingdom Bacillati; phylum Bacillota; class Bacilli; order Lactobacillales; family Lactobacillaceae; genus Levilactobacillus; species Levilactobacillus yiduensis. The sequence continues at coordinate 80,460 of NZ_JAMXAZ010000006.1, read as the reverse complement.
GCTCTAGTGGTGGTTTGACCGCTGCCGCCACCAGGCAGGGGCTCCGGCAAGGTTGATGTTAGTCAGATTACAATTGTTATTTCAATGAATCATAGTGGCAATCCATTTGCTTTGAATGTGGATTGCCACTTTTTTGTAGGCAGCTGGAATTGAAATTTTTCTTAAGAAGCTAGTACAAGGGGTAATTAATTGCCGCCGAATTTCGTTAGTATTAGTAAGGGAATGGATGTCAGCTTGGAAGTAACCGGTTGGGAAGGTACAATCGTGCCAGAAATACAATGAGTGGTAAAACGTGGCGAGTTAGGTGATTGTTGCCAATATGCTACCACTGTAGCCGAGAGTGGCGCGAAATCTAGGTTCAGCCGGGGAATTTGCCAGCGTTCTTTGCTGGTAAATTGGTGACTTTGAGACGTGGTTTTCGGCTCAAAGCAAGTTCTGAGACCGGGCTTTGGCTCAGAACGTCCTCCCCCAGCGTTCCAACCTAGATTTCGCGCAACGGCAGGCAGCCAGCCAGCTCACACACGTTTCGGTAAAATCCGACAATTTCGGCGCGGTTGCTTGTATTTCTGGCGCGCTTCCCTTAAAATTAAACACCGATTAGTATTTTGCTAGAGGAGGCAATTGCGCGTGCATTTTCGCATACGAGACGGGGTAACGCTCGACCTGTTACCCACTAAACAATTTAAAACGATTGGCATTAAGGTGGACTTCGTTGCGCCACTGACGGCCACGGCGATTACCGCGCGGGCGCTGTTAGCGCAAGTCTTAGAGACCAGTACGGCAGCATATCCGACCCAAACGGCGCTGGCCCGGCAACTGTCACGTTTGTATGGTGCCAGCTTTGGCATCAGCGTGGTGAAGTTGGGGACCAAGCACGTGATTCGTTTAACGTGCTCGGTCGTTGACGAACAGTATTTGGATCAATTTGCCGATCAGACGCCGCTGTTTGAACAGGGGATGGCACTCTTGAAGGCCGTCTTGTTCGAACCGCTGTTGCCAAATGGGCAATTCGACCCGGCCACCTTTACCCAGCAACGCCAGAACCTCTTGACGGCAATTAAATCGTTAGATGATGATAAACAATACTTGGCGAACCGGCGGCTACAGGAATTGCTGTTCACCGGTCAGCCAGCCCAGGCCATGAGTGCCTTGGGTGATACCACGACCTTAGGTGAATTGACGGCGACCGATATTTTGGGTACCTACCATGAGATGTTGGCCAACGACGCAATTCATGTGGCCGTAGTCGGTGACGTGACGGCCGAACGGGTGCAAACTGCGCTCGAGTCTTGGCCGTTGACGGACCGACAGCTGGTCGATGATTCCCCGTACTATCGTTGGGACAAGCGCGCTGATGTGCAGGCCGGTGATGACGTGGCGCCAGTCGTGCAGGCCAAATTAAACTTGGCTTACCAACTGCCAATCTATCGCGATGACGCGGACTTCATGGCCGCCGTGGTCTTTAACGCGGCCTTTGGGGGTACGCCGTTGTCCCTGCTGTTTACCAACGTGCGGGAGAAGGCAAGTCTGGCCTACTACGCCAGCAGTAGCTACAATCCATTTACCGGGACGTTGGGCGTTCAAAGCGGGATTCAAGCGGAGAACCAGGACCGGGTCGTGGCCATTATTGGCGAACAACTGGCGGCCTTACAGCGCGGTGAGTTGTCCGCAGAACTGCTGGCCGAAGTCAAGGCCAGTCTGTTAAATGCGCGCTTGGCCGGACTGGATAGTCCCCAACGCAAATTGGTCAGTCTGCTCAACAGTGAACTGACGCATTTGACGGAACCACTCAAGACGTGGCGGGAAAAATTAGCGGCGGTATCTGTCGCCGACGTGCAACGGGTGGCCCAACAGGTCACGTTGCAGGCCACTTATTGCTTACACGGGGGTGCGCAACATGCTAACTAAACAAACGTATTCGCGGTTGGGCGAGACCGTCTTTCAAACGACCTTGGCCAACGGGTTGAAAGTGATTTTGGTTCCCAAAGCCGGTTTCCACAAGACTTTTGCCGTGATGACCACGAACTATGGGTCGACCGACAACGAATTTGTGCCGCGGGGGCAAAGCCAACCAGTGCGGTTCCCCGATGGAATTGCCCACTTCTTGGAACACAAGTTATTTGAAAAAGAGGACCACGACGCCTTTGACCTCTTTGGCCAATACGGCGCCAGTGCCAATGCCTTCACCAGCTTTACACAAACCAGCTACTTGTTTGCGACCACCAGCCACCTGCACGAGAACCTGGATATTCTCCTGGATTTCGTGCAGCAACCGTACTTCACGGCGGCCACGGTCAACAAGGAAAAGGGCATCATCGGCCAAGAAATTGAAATGTACGACGATGACCCCGGGTGGCAAAGCTACTTTGGCATGATTGGCCAATTGTATCCACGCGAGCCGCTGCACATCGACATCGCGGGGACGGTGGATTCCATTGATAAAATTACCGCAGACGACCTGTACGCGGCGTACAACACGTTCTACCACCCCAGCAATATGAATTTAATTGTTGTGGGACAGTTAGATCCCGAAGAAACGTTGGCGTGGATTACGGCCAACCAAGACGGCAAGACGTTCGGCCCTAACCAGCCCATTCAACGGGTGCCGGCCCCACAAACGCCCGCTGATGAGATCAAGCCGACTACCACGCGGCATTTGACCGTTAATCGGCCTAAGGTCAGCATTGGCCTGCGCGGGTACGATGAGGTGCCTGCGGGCAAGGCAGGTCTGACCTACAACGTCGCGGTGTCGCTGGCCTTTGACCTGTTGTTTAACGATACCAGTGACAACTACTTGCGGTTGTACGACGCCAACGTGATCGACGACAGCTTTGGTTACGACTTCCAGATTCAGCGCGGGGCGCATTTTGCCCAACTGGCCGGTGACACCGATCACCCAGAATCTTTTGTCAGTGAACTAACTGCCATCTTAACCGATGCGCCTGCACAATTGGTGGCAGCTAAAGCACAATTTGACCTGGTCAAACGTGAAGCAATTGGCCGGACGATTGGGGCCATCAACTCGGTCGAAGCCATCGCTAATCAGTACGACGGACCGCTATTTGGCGGGGCGACCATCTTTGATGAGCTGAAGGTTCTGGAGGGGATGACCTTCGCCGATGTTCAAGCGGCCATGGCGCAATTTCAGGCAGCCAGCCGGCAAACCGTCTATACGATTTTGCCGTAACGGAGGTTAAGAAACCGTTAAATCCTGAATTATGGGTGTTGTGGCTGAAAATGCGGCGATGCCTATGCTATACTGCTTATAGAGAAATTTTGAACAGGTGGAGAATTAAATCATGAGTGATAACAGCAAAATTACATTGGGAAAAACGCTGCGTGATGCGCGTATCGCGAAGGGCTTTACGCTGGACGACCTGCAACAGACGACGAAGATTCAAAAGCGTTATCTGATTGCCATTGAAGATCAAAACTTCGATGAGTTGCCCGGAGACTTTTACGTGCGGGCATTTATCAAGCAGTATGCCGACATGGTCGACTTGGACGGTGCGGAGCTGTTAAAGCAATTTGACAGTGCTTTGCCAAGTACACAGACGCAAGAATATGTTGATAAGGTAAATGAAAACAATCCGGAGACCCGTTCACAACAACGACAAGTCGATGAGCGTTATGTGAAATTACGCCGAACGATTCCCGTTATTGGGATCGTCATCGTCGTTTTGGTCATCTTGGTGGGTATCTGGGTCGCTGCGTCGCACAACGGCGGCGGTACCACGAAGGATAACGTCGACAGCAGTTCAGTCAGCGTTTCTGGTAGTAGCTCGAACAAGACCAAGAGTAGCAGTAGCAGCAGTAAGTCTTCCTCGAAGAAATCTTCTTCCAAGAAGGCCACTAAGACGCCTAGCTTCAAGCAATTGAGTTCGACGACTTCTGGATCAACTTGGGAAATGAAGAACGCTTCTTCTAAGCCGAAGATGAGCCTGTCAGCTACCGGGAGTGCTTGGATGTCCGTTACGGTCAGCGGCTCAACCGTTTGGCAAGGCACGTTGTCATCTTCAACGTCACATTCACTGACGATTCCAAGTTCAGCGACGAGTGTTACCCTGAAGTTTGGAAACGCCCCAGCTACCAAGGTGAAGGTTGACGGCAAGTCCTTCAACTTTACGTCCGCAACCAGCACGAGCAACGCCACGAGTTCCAGTTCAACGACTGGCACGACGACCAGCTCCAGCACGACGACTTCACAAGTACAAACTGTGACGTTGGAATTTAAGTAAGACTCAAGGCGGGTCGGTCCGTGGCGACCGGCGCGCCTTTTTAGTTAGAAATTTAAGGAGGAACTTTTCGTGAACCTACCAAATCGCTTAACCATTGTTCGCATTATCTTGATTCCCGTTTTCATCCTGTTGTTGGTCTTGCCACTGGATTGGGGACAAGTGACCTGGTTTGGCACCGCGATTCCCGTCGCTCAGGTCTGGGGGGCCGTTGTGTTCGCGGCCGCTTCCATCACCGACTTTTTGGACGGCCAAATCGCCCGGCGCAACCACTTGGTCACCAACTTCGGTAAATTTGCCGATCCGTTGGCTGACAAGATGATCGTCATGACGGCGTTCATCATCCTGGTGTCGATGGGCGCCGTGCCAGCTTGGGCGGTAGCTATCATCGTGTGCCGTGAGCTGGCGGTGACCGGGTTGCGATTAATCGTCGTGGAAACTGGTGGCAAGGTCTTAGCCGCCGCATGGCCAGGAAAAATCAAGACGACGACCCAAATGGTGGGCATCATCCTACTCTTGCTGAACAACATCGGCTTTGGCGCCATCAACGTACCAATGGCACTGATTTTCTTCTACATTTGCCTGTTCTTCACGATCTACTCAGGTATCGATTACTTCGTGCAAAATCGCCAAGTGTTTGCGGAATCTTCAGCTGAATAATTGCGAAAAATACGGTTATGTTTCGGGCTGCGGCAATTGTCGCGGCCCTTTGTGATAACTGAAGTAAATTGCGCATCGAAAGCAGATAGGGTATGCTGGTAAAAAAGCAAGTTAAACAAAATTCGGACTTTTGCGAAATTGGAATGCCGGTCTGACGGGATTTGTTTAGTGTATTCCCCACAGGTGTGGGGGTGATCCTGTATAGGTTCCATCAATGAAAAACTTGGTAGAGTATTCCCCACAGGTGTGGGGGTGATCCTTCCGTTTCATTCAAATAGTGAACGCTGCGAACGTATTCCCCACAGGTGTGGGGGTGATCCTCAAACGTGAGTCTAACGGCGATCCGAAAGCCGGTATTCCCCACAGGTGTGGGGGTGATCCCATGAGTAAGTCGACACTGTCAGCAATCCGCGAGTATTCCCCACAGGTGTGGGGGTGATCCTAATCGCCATTAGGTACGTTTTACCTTGCCCCCGTATTCCCCACAGGTGTGGGGGTGATCCCAAAGCTAGCTCAAATTCCAAGTCTTCCCGTGTGTATTCCCCACAGGTGTGGGGGTGATCCTGAAAATTTTTGGCATTGTTTCCACATCGCCAAGTATTCCCCACAGGTGTGGGGGTGATCCTGAACCAAAATGGCTTGAAGTAGAGGGTGTAGAGTATTCCCCACAGGTGTGGGGGTGATCCTGGTTCGGATATCTTACAGGTGTCCGGGCCTTTGTATTCCCCACAGGTGTGGGGGTGATCCCATCAAAGACTTCGCGACGAAAAAGAAGCTAGTGTATTCCCCACAGGTGTGGGGGGTGATCCTGTCATATGTTAAAGCCAATCGATAAAATGGCTGTATTCCCCACAGGTGTGGGGGTGATCCCAAAAAGTAGCAGCCAAACCGGCTGTTATTTTTTTACTGAAAAATGATGACTCTTGAGGGCAAAATTAGCGGAATTGGTCTCAGGTGTGGTACGATTTCAGTACAAGTGTTTTTCGCTAATTAACGACCGGTGAAAAATAAATTGAGAAAAATAAAAAAACACGGGAGTTTTTACGGAGTTAACTTTAAGTCACCTCAGGAGGGGTCAGCATGCAAGCGGAAATTATTGCGGTCGGAACGGAAATTTTATTGGGGCAAATCGTCGATACCAATTCGGCGTTCATTGCCCAGGAACTCGCGCAAGCGGGAATTGAAGTGTACTACCATTCATTGGTGGGCGACAATGCTGATCGACTGACTGCGGTGGTGAACCAGGCCCGTTCGCGCAGTGACCTGGTGATTATCAGCGGTGGCTTAGGACCGACCAAGGATGATTTGACCAAGCAGACCGTGGCCCAGCTATTGGGCGTCAAGCTAGTAGAAGATGCGCCAGCAATGGTTAAGATTCGCCAACACTTCTCTACAGCGGAGCGGCCCATGACGCCTAATAATCGGTTACAGGCACTTTACCCGCAAGGCAGCCAACCACTCAAGAATCGGACGGGAATGGCTGTAGGGGCCTTTTATCAGGATCCTGACGCGGCTGACATCATGTTATTGCCGGGGCCACCAAGCGAAGCGGAACCAATGTTTGCGGAGCAGGGGGTTCCGCTACTCAAGGCGACCTACCATCGAAGCGAATATTTGGACTCGCGAGTTCTGCGGTTCTTTGGAATTGGCGAAGGCAAATTGGTCACGGAATTGGCCGACCTGATCGATCAACAGACCAATCCGACGATTGCGCCGTACGCCAAGGTCAATGAGGTCACACTCAGATTGACGGCACGGGCGCATGAGCAGGCTACGGCAGAAAAATTGCTGGACAAAATGACGGCCACGATTCAAGAACGGGTGGGTGACTACCTGTACGGTTTCGGTGATGACAATAGTCTGGCGGCCGTGGTCGTGAACGAGATGATTGACCGGCACCTGACGATTACCGGGGCGGAAAGTCTGACAGCCGGGAAATTTCAAAGCACGTTGGGGGATGTCCCCGGCGTCTCCGCAATTTTCCCTGGTGGGTTCGTGACCTATGCCAATTCGGCCAAACATGACCTGTTGGGAATCCCCCAAGAGATCATTGACCGTGACGGGGTCGTGAGTGCCGCGACAGCGCAGCAAATGGCCGAACGGTCGCGGGCCTTGCTGGACACAGACTTCTCCTTGAGCTTCACGGGTGTCGCCGGTCCGGATAGTCTAGAGGGCCATCCGGCAGGCACCGTCTGGCTAGGCTTAGCGCAACGGGGGCACGAGCCTCGCGCCCGGCTAGTCCACTTGACGGGCACCCGTGCAGCAATTCGGGAGCGGTCGGTCATGACTGGTCTGGATTGGCTACGGCGGATTTTAAATGGGTCAAAATAAAGGGGAACTTTTGTTCTATTTTTACTTGCATTTTGCGAACAAAACCCGTATAGTGTTACTTGAATATTGATGTACCAAAGGAGGATTTGGATGGCTGACGAACGACAAGCGGCGTTGGACAAAGCGCTGAAGAAGATTGAAAAGGATTTTGGTAAAGGTTCGATTATGCGTCTGGGTGATAACAGTAATTTGGACGTGGAAACCGTACCATCTGGCTCGTTGGCCCTTGATGTGGCCTTGGGTGTCGGTGGCTACCCACGGGGTCGAATCGTAGAAATTTACGGTCCAGAATCATCTGGGAAGACGACTGTGGCGCTCCACGCGGTAGCAGAAGTGCAAAAGCGTGGCGGGACTGCTGCTTATATCGATGCTGAAAATGCCTTGGACCCAGCTTACGCGACGGCTTTGGGTGTTAACATCGACCAATTATTGCTTTCTCAACCAGACACTGGGGAACAAGGTCTGCAAATCGCGGACGCCTTGATCTCCAGTGGTGCCGTGGACATCGTGGTTGTCGACTCTGTCGCTGCCTTGGTTCCTCGTGCAGAAATCGAAGGGGAAATGGGTGACGCCCACGTTGGGCTGCAAGCCCGGTTGATGTCACAGGCGCTGCGGAAGCTGTCTGGGACCATCAACAAGACCAAGACGATTGCCCTGTTCATTAACCAGATTCGGGAAAAAGTTGGGGTTATGTTTGGGAACCCTGAAACCACACCTGGTGGTCGGGCCTTAAAGTTCTACGCCACTGTGCGTCTAGAAGTTCGGCGGGCTGAACAGATCAAGGACGGGACCGATGTTATCGGGAACCGGACGCGGATCAAGGTTGTGAAGAACAAGGTGGCGGCGCCATTCAAGCGGGCCGAAGTCGACATCATGTACGGTAAGGGGATTTCACAAACCGGTGAGTTGCTCGACATGGCCGTTGAAAAAGATATCGTTGATAAGAGTGGGTCCTGGTACTCTTACGGTGATGACCGAATTGGTCAAGGTCGTGAGAATGCCAAGGGGTACTTGGCGGACCATCCAGACGTGATGGCCGAAGTCAATCAACGGGTCCGGGCCGCCTATGGTGTTGGTGAAGGCGACGATGCCGCTGCCGATGGCAAGAAAGATGCTACCGATAAAGCTGGCAAAAAGACGGATGCCAAGACCGACGCCCCAAAGGGTAAGGCCAAACCTGAACAAAGCGAATTAATTCCGGACGGCAAGCCCGGTCATAAATAATGAAGAGCACTGACTGCCTCGGGTGGTTGGTGCTTTTTTGATGTCATCGTGATAAAAAAACGAATAAATCCGACCAGACCCACCAGTTTCCAGTGAGTTTAGTTGACAGCGTTCATGGCAACCATTAAAATTGAGTTTGTGTCAGTTATCAAATCAACATCTTAAAAAAGTCTGATTTTAAATTAGTCATTTTTGATGATGCGGAGGTGGAATCATGAGTGTTCCAATTATAATCCTCGCAATCATCGCTATCGTTGTTGGTGTTGTGGGCGGGTATTATTTGCGTAAATCTGTCCATGAAAAAAAGCTAGATGCGGCTAAGTACACTGCTGAAGGTGTGCTGGCTGAAGCTAAGAAGCAAGCTGAGACTGCGACCAAGGAATCGTTATTAGAGGCCAAGGAAGATAGTCATAAGTACCGTGCAGAGGTCGAAACCGAGCTGAAAGAACGTCGTGCCGAAGTTCAGAAGCAAGAAGACCGCTTGATTCAACGAGAAGAAACGTTAGACCGGAAAGACAATTCCTTAGAAAAACGTGAAAACTCCCTGAATCGTCGGGACAAGAAGCTGAGTGCTGAAGAGCAGAATTTAGCGAAGAAACAGCAACAAGCAGACTCACTGATTGAAAAACGCCAGGCTGCGGTGGAAGACGTAGCTGCTTTATCCCAGGAAGATGCACGGGACCTGATTATTTCTGAAGCCAAGACGGCTTTGGCGGGTGAACGTGCCAAAATGATTAAAGAAAGCGAAGAGACGGCTCGCAAGACGGCCCAGGCAAATGCCAAGGACCTGATTGTGTCCGCCATCCAACGCAGTGCCGCCGATATGGTCACCGAAACCACGATTTCCGTGGTCACGTTGCCAAACGACGACATGAAGGGCCGCATTATCGGTCGCGAAGGGCGGAATATTCGGACGTTAGAGACTTTGACCGGGATCGACCTGATCATTGATGATACGCCGGAAGCCGTCGTCTTGAGTGGCTTTGACCCGTTACGGCGGGAAGTCGCCAAGATTGCCTTAGAGAAATTGATTCAAGACGGCCGGATTCATCCAGCCCGAATTGAAGAAATGGTCGCCAAAGCCAAGAAAGAACTGGACGAGCATGTCCGGGAGCTTGGCGAGCAAGCAACCTTTGACCTCGGAATTCATTCCATGCATCCCGAATTGGTCAAGTTGGTTGGGCGCTTGAACTTCCGTATTTCTCATGGGCAAAACGCGTTGGCCCATTCAATCGAAGTTGCTAAGATCACTGGGGTCTTAGCGGCTGAACTAGGTGAGGATGTTACGTTAGCAAAGCGTGCAGGATTGTTACATGATATTGGCCGCGCTGCTGAGCATGAAGACGATAGTTCCTACATTACGACGGGAATGGACCTGGCTAAGAAATACCGGGAAAGTTCTGTCGTGGTCAACGCTATCGCTGCACAAGCAGATCAAACGGCTCCGCAATCCGTTATTGCGGAACTGGTGGGCACCGCTGATGTCATTTCAGCGACCCGACCAGGCGCACGCTCAGATTCTCTGGAGAGTTACATTCACCGGTTGGACAAACTGGAAACCATCGCCAATGCGTTTGACGGCGTTGATCACAGTTTTGCCATCCAGGCGGGACGAGAGGTTCGAGTTATTGTGCGGCCCGAGAAGATTTCCGACACGGATGCCGTTGTCTTGGCACGTGACATTAAGAAACAAATTGAAGGCGACTTGGATTATCCAGGTCACGTCAAAGTTTCCGTTATCCGGGAAGTCCGGTCAGTTGAATATGCGAAATAAGTCAGAGAAGCTAGGCCATTGTGGTCCTAGCTTTTTTACGTCTGATGGTATAAGCGTGGAGTCGGCTGTCTTTTGGGACACGATGCGACGATGTAAACTTGGCGAGACTGCCGCCAGTGAGTAGACGATTGGCATCCCGAAAACACTAATAGGTCTATTCAGCTATATTTACCAGATTCGCCGGAATATTAGTGACCTTGGCGGGTTAAACCAAGTGACCTTGAGACAATTACCATGGTAGCCGAGAGTGGAGCGAAATCTAGGCTCAGCCGGGGAATTTAGTAGCGGTTTTAGCTACTAAATTGGTGATTTTGAGACGGCGGTTTTCCGGCTCAAAACAAGGCCTGAGACCGGACTTTGGCTCGGGCCGTCCTCCCCAGCGTTCCAGCCTAGACTTTCGCGCAACGGCAGGCGGGTCAGCCGTAAACCGCTAGATTTGACCTCGCTGAATTTGGACGACGCAGAATCGGTCGAAGCATGGTAAAATAGAGTTTATTTAATGAACTGGTCAACAGACCAGGCGGGCCGAAAGACGGTCTAGATAGGGGAACGAAGATGCGAATTCTGTTTGTTGGTGACGTTGTGGGTAACATTGGTGTGGACATGATTCACGAGTATTTGCCACAACTCAAGCGTGACTTGAAGCCACAGGTCACCATCGTTAACGGGGAGAACTCAACCCCAGTTGGTCGTGGAATCAGCCAAAGTATTTACAAGCAATTATTAAAGGACGGCGCTGACGTGGTCACCATGGGAAATCATACCTGGGACAACGCCGAGCTGTATGACTTTATCGGCGGGGCGAACCGTTTAGTGCGGCCCGCCAACTTCCCGGGCGACACGCCGGGACAAGGCTGGACAAAGGTCAAGGTCAATCAACAGGTCTTGGCCGTGGTCAACATGCAAGGCCGGGTCTTCATGAATCCCATGGACGACCCCTTTGCCAAGATGCAAGCACTACTGCCGGAACTGGACACGGACTTTGTCTTCGTGGACTTTCACGCGGAAACGACCAGTGAGAAACGGGCCTTTGCCATGCGCTTTGCCGGGCAACTCTCCGCAGTGGTCGGGACACACACCCACGTGCAGACCAGCGACGCGCAGGTCTTAAAGGGCGGCACCGCCTTTATGACGGAAGCCGGCATGACCGGTCCCGCCGACAGTGTGTTGGGAATGCAGGCTGACAGCGTGATCGAGCGCTTTGAAAATCAACGGCCGACCCGCTACACGGTGCAAGAAGCCGGTCCAGGGCTGTTGTCCGGTGCCGTGATCGACCTTAACGACAAGACCGGCCACGCGTCGAGCATCAAGCCCATCTTGATCAGCCCACAACACCCGTACCAAAGCTAGGATAAAACGGAAGGATGAACCATTTTTCATGACGAAAACGAAGACGACGCCCATGATGGTGCAGTACCAAAAAATCAAAGACCAGTACCCCGATGCATTCTTGTTCTATCGGCTGGGCGACTTCTATGAAATGTTCAATGAAGACGCGGTCAAGGGGTCTCAACTCCTTGAACTGACGTTGACCACGCGGAGTCACAGCGCCAAGAACCCGATTCCAATGTGTGGGGTGCCACACAAGGCCGTTCAAAACTATATTGATATTTTAGTGGACCAAGGCTACAAGGTCGCGATTTGTGAGCAAATGGAAGACCCGAAGTTAGCCAAGGGCATGGTCAAGCGTGAGGTCATCCAGCTGGTCACGCCGGGGACGCAAACCGATACCGGGGCCGCTGGGGCCAAGCGCAACAACTATTTGACGGCGCTGACGATGAGCACCCCGTCGCACTACGGATTGGCGTACACCGACCTGTCGACTGGGGAGCTCAAGGCCGCCGAGATCACTGGCGAGGACCCCGTGATGAATGAGTTGATGAGCCTGCAGACTAAGGAAGTCGTGGTCGACACGACGATCACTGACGACTTGAAGGCCCGAATGAAGCAACTGGGGATGATGATCTCTAATCAAACCGACGTGCAGGCAAGTTCTGAGGTCAGTTACGTGGAACAAGACCTCACCAGCGACCTCTTGCAACAAGTCGTGGGTGTGCTGGTCACCTACGTCACGGTGACCCAAAAGCGCAGTCTGGCGCACTTGCAACGGGCCGTGGCCTACCAGCCCAAGGCCTTCTTGAAGATGGACCATTCCTCACAAAGCAACCTGGAAATCACCCAAAACTTGCGGACCAAGAAGAAGTCTGGGACCCTATTGTGGCTGCTAGATCAAACGAAGACGGCAATGGGGGGGCGGTTACTGAAGCAGTGGTTAGACCGGCCCTTGATCGACCGGCAACAGATCGAAACGCGCCAGGCCAAGGTCGGTGCGCTGCTCGATCATTATTTCGAACGCAATAATTTACAAGAAGAACTGGTTAAGGTTTACGACTTGGAACGTCTCGCCGGGCGTGTGGCGTTTGGCAGCGTCAACGGGCGTGATCTGATTCAGTTACAAACATCGCTGGAACAGGTTCCCCAGATTCAACACACCATTGAAGAACTCGGCGAACCCGTTTTCGACGACACCTTAGCCGGACTGGACCCCGTGGATGATGTGGCGGACGCGATTCGCGAAGCCATCGTGCCCGAACCCCCAATTTCCGTTTCTGACGGTGGGGTGATTCGTGACGGGTTCAACGCCCAACTAGACGAATACCGCGACGCCATGCGTAACGGTAAGACCTGGTTGGCTGAAATGGAGGCCCACGAACGTGAAGTCACCGGCATCAATAACCTAAAGATCGGCTACAACCACGTCTTTGGCTACTATATCGAAGTCACCAAGGTCAACTTGGACAAGCTGCCAGCCGACCGGTATGAACGGAAACAAACGCTGGCCAACGCCGAACGTTTCTCCACGCCAGAACTCAAGGAAAAAGAACGTTTGATTTTGGAGGCGGAAGAAAAGTCCGTGGCGTTGGAGTACAAGTTGTTCGTTGACCTGCGCGAACAGGTCAAGGAAGCCATCACCCGCCTGCAGAAATTAGCAGCCACGATTGCGGCGCTGGACGTGCTCCAAAGTTTCGCTGTGGTCAGTGAAGACTACCATTTCGTTAAGCCTACGCTGGTTAGCGGCCATGACTTGAAAATCGTTCAGGGACGTCACCCCGTGGTCGAAAAGGTCTTGGGCCGCCAATCGTACGTGCCCAATGACGTGACGATGGCTGACGACACGAATATTTTGCTGATCACCGGGCCCAACATGTCCGGGAAGAGTACCTACATGCGGCAACTGGCCTTGACCGTCATCATGGCGCAAATGGGGTGCTTCGTGCCCGCCGAATCAGCGTCCATGCCCGTGTTTGACCAGATCTTCACGCGTATTGGGGCGGCCGACGACCTGATTTCGGGCCAAAGTACCTTCATGGTCGAAATGCAAGAGGCCAACCGCGCCTTGAGCCAGGCCACCGCCAACAGCTTGATCTTATTCGATGAAATCGGGCGGGGGACGGCGACCTATGATGGGATGGCGTTAGCCCAAGCCATCATTGAGTTCGTCCACAACCGCGTCCACGCCAAGACCCTGTTTTCGACCCACTACCACGAGTTGACGGCCTTGGACCAATCCTTGAAGCAACTCCGCAACGTCCACGTGGGTGCCGTTGAGCGCGACGGTGACCTGGTCTTCTTGCACCAAATGCAACCGGGACCGGCTGACAAGTCCTACGGGATTCACGTTGCCAAGTTGGCGGGGATGCCAGCCAAGCTGCTAGACCGCGCTGAGGTCATCTTAGAGCAATTAGAGCAATCGGCCGACGCCCAACCCGCTGTGGCACCAGAAACGGCTCAGACAACGTCACAGACGCCAGAACAGCCGGCTGAAGCCCTAACTACACCGGCACCAGTTGCCGACGCCCAACCGCAGTCAGCAGCGGCCACCGCCAGCGAACCGGCTAAGGCCGAAGCGCCTGCGGAAACGCCCGCTACGGACCAACAGTTGTCCTTGTTCACGGACGAGCCAGAACTGAATCCGGCCCAAGCCAAAGTGCTCAGCCAGATCAGCGACTTAAACCTCATGGGCATGACCCCCATGGCCGTCATGAACCAAGTCTACCAATGGCAACAAAAGTTGGCGAAAAAGTCGTAGAACGGGCAACACAGTGTTGGGCTGTCCGCCTACCGAAGTTGTTTGTTGATAAGGTAAGAGGTAACCGACCGCCTGCGGCTGCCAGGGTTCCGCCTGCTCTGGGGAACGCTTCCAGCCTGAGAAGCGGGCTTCCACCTCGCTTTGAAGCCTTGCACAACCCGCAAGTCTCCAAAGTCGTCCCACGCTGTAGGCTGAGACAAAACCTCAGCCAACACCGTCGTCACAGCTGGCTACACCCTGGCGACCTCCGGCTAGATTGCTGCCTGTCAGCTACTTTGCGCTTAGCCAACTTCGGCTAGGTTGCCGGTGATTAAACCAGCTGCTGATGGCAGTCATCGTTGTAGCCGGGAGTTCGCCAAATATGGGCTCAGCCGTGGGAGTTTCCTTAGCGGCATGGGTTTACGCCGGTTAGGAAACTGGCGTCTTTGAGACGTGACTTTCGGCTCAAAGGCGAGGTGTCGAGACCGCACTTTGGCTCGACCCGTCCGCCCACAGCGTTCCAGTCCCATATTTGGCGAACGGTAGGCGGAAATTTTCACCAATTTTGAAATGACAACACAAGCTTAAGCAAAAAAGAGAGGAAGGGTCGTTGATGACCAAGATTCATGAACTAGCGTCGGTCTTAGCCGACCAAATTGCCGCGGGTGAAGTGGTCGAACGGCCCGCATCCGTGGTCAAAGAACTGGTCGAAAACGCCGTGGATGCCCACAGCACGCAGATCGACATCACGGTGGAAGAGGCTGGCCTAAAGCTGATCACCGTGGTCGATGACGGCGACGGGATCGCCGATGAGGATACCGAGATGGCCTTCAAACGCCACGCCACCAGTAAGATCACCGACCGCCGGGACCTATTTCGCATCAAGTCCCTGGGGTTCCGGGGTGAAGCGTTGCCCAGTATCGCTTCCGTGGCGGACGTGACGCTGACGACCTCGACTGGTAGTGTGGGGACCTTGATCCACAACGTCGGCGGGGTGATTCAAGAACACACCGCCGCGGCTGCGCGCAAGGGGACCACGGTGACGGTACGGGATTTATTTGGCAACGTGCCGGCCCGACTGAAGTACCTCAAGTCGCCGGCAACTGAATTGGCGCGTATCACGGATATCGTCAACCGCTTGGCGCTGAGTTACCCGAACGTGGCCTTCTCACTGGTTCACAATGGCCGTGAGCTGACACGGACCACGGGGCGCGGCGACCTACAACAGGTGATTGCCGGTATTTATGGCGTACAGAGTGCGCGCAAAATGGTGGCCATCAACGGCAAGAACCCGGACTTTCAGGTCAAGGGGTACGTGAGCCTACCGGAATTGACGCGGGCCAGTCGGCAGTACATTTCGCTCCTGCTAAACGGGCGGTACATCCACAACTTTCAGCTGAGCAAGGCCCTGATTGCGGGGTACGGCTCCAAGCTGATGGTCGGCCGTTATCCGTTGGCCGTGTTGGACATCACCATGGATCCGTTGTTGGTCGACGTGAACGTCCATCCCACCAAGCAAGAGGTGCGTATCAGCCAGGAGCCTGAGCTGACGCAGCTGATTCAAGACACGGTGTTCAAACGTCTCTCGCAAGAAAACTTGATTCCAGACGTGTTCGACGAAATACCCGCCAAGAAGCGCGAGGCCCGGACCACGGATCAACTGACCATGGCGCTAAACGACGTGTCGGCTAAATATGACATGTCGGCCCAGCACACGCAGCCAGCACCGCAACCGGCCGAAAGCGCGGCAACCACGCCAACGCCGGCCCAAGCCAAGTCGACGCCGGCAGCGGGTCCGCAGCCGCTTGAGACGCCAGAAGAGGTGCCGGTTGCGCCCGTGGTCATCCACGACAAGCACGATTTCGCCTTACCCGCCGCGCAGGCGTTTGATACGAAATACCGGACTGAACGTGTGGCGGCACCCTTAGGCGGACGTGCGGTGACGCCCCCGACGCTTGATCCGGCGCCTAGCGCTGCGATAACGGCGCCAGAGCCTCCAGCCCAACGGTTTCCCCAGTTGCGTTACCTGGGACAAGTCCACGGGACGTATTTGTTGGCGGAGGCCGATGACGGCTTGTATTTGGTCGACCAACACGCCGCCCAGGAACGGGTGAACTATGAATTCTACCGGCAGGCCATTGGTGAGGTCAGTGATGATGAGCAGAAATTACTGGTGCCCATCGTCTTGGACTACCCGACGACCGACGTTTTGGAGCTGACCAACCATTTGGAAACGCTGGCCAGTGTCGGGATTCATTTGGAATCCTTTGGCCCCAACAGCTTCATCGTGCACGAACACCCGACCTGGTTCAAAGCCGGTCAGGAAACGGACACGATCAAAGAAATGATCGATTGGGTCTTGAAGGACGGCAAGATCAGTGTGGCAGCCTTTCGCGAGAAGACGGCCATCATGATGAGCTGTAAACGGGCCATCAAGGCCAATCATCACTTGGACGACCAACAGGCCCGCGCCTTGCTCAAGAAGTTAGCGACGGCGGAGAATCCGTTTAATTGCCCCCACGGCCGGCCGGTGCTGGTCCACTTTACCGATCAGGACTTGGAGAAGTTGTTCAAACGCATCCAAGACCCGCACCATTCCGGGGATGATTGGGGCGAGTAGCAACTAACTGCCCATTTGCCAGGTAAATGTGGTACAATTTAAAAAGCAAACATATGTTTTCTTAAAGGAGATTAATGGGCATGTATGAATACCTTCACGGCACGATTGCGGCGGTCTATCCGGACCATGTGGTCGTGGACGTTAACGGCGTCGGTTATTTGGTCAACACGGCCAATCCGTACCGCTACGCTGCGGGGACCAAGGCAGTGACGATTTACGTTTACCAGGCCGTGAGTGACACGGCGCAAACGCTGTATGGCTTCGCGGACTTTGCGGAAAAGCAGTTGTTTTTGAAGCTGATCAACGTGAACGGCATTGGGCCCAAGAGTGCGTTGGCTATCTTGGCCAATCCGGACCATCAAGGGCTGATGCTGGCCATCAAGACCAACGACGTGAGTTTCTTGACGAAGTTCCCGGGAATCGGCAAGAAGACGGCCGGGCAGATTGTGTTGGACCTGCAAAACAAATTAGATGACCTGGCACCGGCCGACGATGGCGCGTTATTTACACCCGAAGTTGCGACCGGTGACGGGCAAAACCCTGAACTGGACGACGCCATTGCGGCGCTGACGGCATTGGGCTACAGGGCCGCCGCAGTCAAGAAGATCACGCCCAAGTTACGGCAATTTGCCGGTCAAGATACCAATGATTATTTAAGCGAAGGCTTACGATTACTGACGGAATAAGACGAAAGGAGGCTGACCCATGGCTGATGATGATCGCATCATTTCCCCGGAACCAGCGGACGACAACGAAGACTCGATTGAAAAGTCCCTGCGGCCGCAGACCCTGGCCCAGTACATCGGTCAGGATCCTATCAAGCACGAATTGTCTGTGTACATCCAAGCGGCTAAGCAACGGGAAGAGTCGTTGGACCACGTACTGTTGTACGGCCCTCCTGGCTTAGGGAAGACCACGCTGGCGATGGTGATTGCCAACGAAATGGGTGTCCACATTCGCACGACCAGCGGCCCCGCAATCGAGAAACCCGGGGACCTGGTGGCGTTGTTAAATGAGCTTCAACCCGGCGATATTTTGTTCATCGATGAAATTCACCGATTGCCTAAGATTGTGGAAGAAATGCTGTACTCGGCGATGGAAGACTTTTACATCGACATCGTGGTTGGGCAAGGACCCACCGCCCATCCCGTGCATTTCCCATTGCCGCCATTCACCCTGATTGGGGCGACGACGCGGGCTGGCCTGCTGTCCTCGCCACTGCGCGACCGCTTCGGTATCGTGGAGCACATGGCTTACTACCAGACCCGTGACCTGCAGGAAATCGTCACGCGCTCGGCGGATATCTTTAACACGGAGATTGCCACCGAGGGCGCCCACGAGATTGCCCTGCGTTCACGCGGGACGCCGCGAATTGCTAACCGGTTGTTGAAACGGATTCGGGACTTTGCGGAAGTGTCGCCCGACCACAGTACGATCGACCTGGCTATCGTTGACCACGCGTTAACGTTGTTGCGGGTGGATTCGGCGGGCTTGGACGCCACGGATATCAAGTTACTGGAAACCATGATTGATTTTTACGACGGCGGACCGGTCGGGTTGAACACCCTGGCTGCCAACGTTGGTGAAGAAACGGAAACGGTCGCGGCCATGTACGAACCGTATCTGCTGCAGCGGGGGTATTTGAAACGTACCGCGCGCGGACGGGTCGTCACGGCTGCCGGTTATGAGCACTTGGGGCGGACCATGCCTCAGGACAACGCGTAAAGGAGTTGAACCACCTTGGGATACACCTTAGATGATTTTGATTACGACTTACCTCACGAACTGATTGCACAGACACCGATTAAGCAGCGCGACACCTCGCGGCTGTTGGTACTGGACCACACGGCGGGAACCTTAGCGGACAAACATTTCTATGACATCCTCGACGAGCTACACGCGGGGGATGCCTTGGTCATGAACAATTCGCGGGTCATGCCAGCCCGGTTGTACGGGGTCAAACCCGAAACCGGCGGCCACGTGGAGGTACTGTTGCTGCACAACGTGGAAGGCGACGTCTGGGAGACCTTGATGAAGCCGGCCAAACGGTTGCGCGTCGGTCAACAGGTGGTCTTTGGCGATGGCCAATTGACCGCCACGGTGACGGAGGAGCGCGACGATGGCATTCGGTTGATTGAATTCCACTACGACGGTATCTTCATGGAAATCTTGGAACGTCTGGGCGAAACGCCACTGCCGCCGTACATCAAGGAAAAACTCGATGATCCGGACCGCTACCAAACGGTCTATGCCAAGGAAAATGGGTCGGCCGCGGCACCAACCGCTGGCTTGCACTGGACGGAAGACTTGTTAGCCAAGGTAGCCGCCAAGGGTGTCAAATTGGTCTACGTGACCTTACACGTCGGCCTGGGGACCTTCCGACCGGTTGAAGAGGCTAACATTGAAGACCACACCATGCACAGCGAGTTCTATCGGTTAGACGCCGACGCCGCAGCCACGCTCAATGACGTACGGGCCAACGGTGGCCGCATCATCGCAACTGGGACCACGTCGATTCGAACCTTGGAAACCATTGGGACCAAGTTCAACGGTAAGATCCAGGCGGATTCCGGCTGGACGGATATTTTCATCAAGCCCGGCTATCACTGGCAGGTGGTCGATGCGTTTATCACCAACTTCCACTTGCCGAAGTCAACGTTGGTCATGCTAGTGGCGGCCTTTACCGGGCGTGATCAGATTCTCAACGCTTACCACCACGCTATTGCAGAAAAGTACCGCTTCTTCAGCTTCGGCGACGCCATGTTTATCAAGTAGTGTGTTATTCCGTCGTGGTCAGCGTAGCGGTGGCTGGCGCCTTGCCGTTCGCCCAATCTGGGCTGGAACGCCGGGGGAGGACGACACAAGCCAAAGAGCGGTCTTGTGTCTTGCTTTGAGCCGGAAAAATCGCCGTCTCAAAGTCACCAATTTACCAGCAAAAGGCGCTGATAAATTCCCCGGCTGAGCCCAGATTGGGCTTCACTCTCGGCTCTGATAGTTGAGTCGTGACGATGAATGCTTCACGGCACTGATACCATGGGAGTGAGAGCATCTACTTTATGGTCCATATGATAGTGCCACTGGTTGAATCTCACTGGCGTTTTGTGGTGTAAGGTCGCTGAAGAACGCGGTCTAACACCACCGACACAGGGTTCCACACCTGCCTGACCACGACTCACATGGTAGCACTGACTTAACTGGACTAAGGTGATGTTGGTGGGAAAATCAATCTAAGTTGCGGATAGCGGCTTTCGGCTCTGATAGCTGAGTTGTGACGATGAATAATTTACGTAGCTGATATCGAGAGTGGATGATCTACTTTATGGTTCACATGATGGTAGTACCACTGGTTTAACCTCGCTGATGCTACCTGATGGTCAGGTTCATCTAGGCTGCGGATACCTGATTCCGGTATTGCTGACTGGATTAGGCCGAGAAAGTTCGGTCTGGGTTGCGGATGAGTACTAGCTTAGCCGGGAGTGGAGCGATTCTAGGCTCAGCCGGGGAATTTAGCAGTGTCCTTTACTGCTAAATTGGTGACTTTAAGACGGTGATTTTCCGGCTTAAAGCAAGGTTCGAGACCGGTCTTTGGCTCGGACCGTCCTCCCCCAGCGTTCCAGCCTAGAGATCGCGTAACGGGAGGCGACTACACCACCAATGCTGCCCAAAACCAAACGCAAATGTAGAAAAGATTTAGAATTAACGGAGGATGATCCATGGAACCCGCGATTAAGTATCGCCTGATTAAAACTGAAAAACACACTGGCGCGCGGCTAGGGGAATTGATTACCCCGCACGGCACGTTTAAAACGCCGATGTTTATGCCGGTTGGCACCCAGGCCGCAATGAAGGGCGCCATTAGTCCCGAGGAATTGGACGAGATGGGCTCACAAGTTATCTTGGCCAACACCTATCACTTGTGGCTCCAACCCGGGCCGGACCTGGTCCAAGAGGCCGGGGGCCTGCACAAATTCATGAACTGGAATAAGGGAATTTTGACTGATTCCGGGGGCTTCCAAGTCTTCTCACTGGCCAAGCATCGTAAGTTGACCGAAGAAGGCGTTCATTTCAGAAATGAGATCAACGGCGACCGGCTCTTCTTGTCACCGGAAAAGGCCATCGATATCGAGAATAAATTAGGTCCCGACATCATGATGAGCTTGGACGAATGCCCGCCATTCTTTGAAAGTTATGACTACGTGAAGCATTCCGTCGAACGGACTAGTCGCTGGGCGGAACGGGGCTTGAAGGCCCATGCTAATCCAGATACTCAGGGACTCTTCGGTATCGTTCAGGGAGCCGGCTTCGAGGACCTGCGGCGGCAATCCGCCAAAGACCTGGTCAGCTTGGACTTTCCGGGATACTCGATCGGTGGGTTGTCCGTCGGTGAGTCCAAGGAAGAAATGAACCGCATCTTGGCGTTTACGACGCCATTATTGCCGGAAAACAAGCCACGCTATTTAATGGGTGTGGGGACCGCAGATTCCTTGATTGACGGGGTCATGCGTGGGGTCGACATGTTTGATTGCGTGTTGCCGACACGAATCGCCCGCAAAGGGACCTGCATGACCAGTCACGGTCGGCTGGTGGTCAAAAATGCCGTGTACACTCACGACTTTGGCCCCATCGACGACGAATGCGACTGTTACGTTTGCCGACACTACACCCGGGCGTACTTGCGGCACCTGTTCAAGGCAGACGAGGACTTCGGCCGTCGCTTGACCAGTTATCACAACCTGTACTTCTTGCATCACCTGATGAAACGGGTGCGCCAGGCCATTTTAGATGATAATTTACTAGACTTACGGGCAGAAGTGTTTGAAAAGTACGGCTACAATGCCGAACATCCGAAGAATTTCTAAAAATAATTGGACGGATTCCTTGGATTCTGGTAAAGTTGTCCAATAGATAGACCATAAAGGGGTGAACAAATGTGTTAGGAAACTTAACGATTGCTGCCGGTGCTGGTGGCGGTTACTCAACGTTGATTATCTTAGTTGTTTTCTTAGCGTTGATGTACTTCTTGATGTTGCGGCCACAACAAAAGCAACAAAAGAAGCACCGTGACATGATGAGCCAACTTAAAAAGGGTGATCACGTCATCACGATTGGCCGGTTACACGGTGTGATCGATGAAATCAACCAAGCGGACCAAACGGCAACTTTGGACTGTGATGGTATCTACTTAGTCTTTGACCTGCGGGCCATTGCGCAGGTAACGTCACAAGCACCGCAAGCTGTGACGGCCCCAGCCGCTGAAGAAAAGACCAGTGAAGCTGCTAGCGACGACAAGCCAGCTGACAGTGCCGCTGATGATTCAGCTAGCGACGCCAAAGCAACGGACGACGCTACCGAGTCAACTGATGATGACTCAGCTAAATAGTGCGAAAAGTACGGTCTCCTGGAGGCCGTTTTTTTTTCGCGATAAATTTCCCTTTACTGGTACTAACGAAATTAGCCGGAGAAAAGTAACCCTTTCGCTGAAGAATCCGTCGAAACATTTAGGCTAATCCCGACGTAACGGCAGTTAGCAGATAAATCTGATGTCATTTCTCGTAGGATAGGCGGCCATAAATGATTGTATTAGCGCGTTGCTTCCCAGGAGGCCAATGTTCTGTCCGCTAATATTGGTGAAACCATAAGCCTGCGTCAGTCAGGGATTTTGCCTGCTTATGGGAGACACCTCCAGCCTGCGGAGCGGTCTCTCGGCTCGACACAGTTGGCATCATCTCTGGCAGGTTGATGATTATCGGCAACACTGTGTTAGCTAAAGATTGATTGTCAGTTGGGCTGCTATCTGGGGCTAAGCTGACTGTTATTAGCATGCACACTTGTAGCCGAGAGTTCGCCAAATATGGGTTCAGCCGTGGGAGTTTCCTTAGTGGCGCGATCCATGCCACTTAGGAAACTGGCGTCTTTGAGACGCGGGTTCTCGGCTCAAAGCGAGGCCGAGACCGTTCCTCAGGCTCGGTCCGGTCCGCCCACCGCGTTCCGACCCATATTTGGCGGACGGTAGGCGGCCAGTTTCTAATACGAAATTGTAAACGACTAATCTTAACGTCATAAACCGCATAGCGACAATAGCTCTAGCCGAATTTCGTTTTCCAGCCTTAAGTAATTGAAGACAAACGTTTGTTTGGGTATAATTTAATTATTAAAGGGAGGTCACAATTTCTAACCAGTGGCCATGATGTAGATTGTCCAAGAAGGGGGGTGGCCCGCGTGGTGCCGGAGAAGTATACGCAACGCAAAATTATTCACGTCGACATGGATGCCTTTTACGCCTCCATTGAGGAGCGCGACCACCCCGAATTCAAGGGCCACGCGTTGATCATTGCTCGGGACCCCAGAACGACTGGCGGCCGCGGCGTGGTGACCACCGCCAATTACGTCGCCAGAAAGCTCGGTGTGCACTCGGCAATGAATGCCAACGAAGCCTTAAAGCTGGCGCCCAAGGCTACCTTTAAGACCCCAGATTTCCCGCATTACCGCGAGATTTCCGATCAGATTCACGCCATTTTTCATGAATATACCGATAAGATTGAAACCGTGGCGTTTGACGAAGCCTATCTGGACGTGACCGAGAACAAAAAACACCTGCATTCCGCGGTTCAGGTCGCCCATGAGATTCAAGTGGAGATTTTCGATAAGACGCATTTGACCTGTTCGACCGGGATTTCCTACAGCAAGTTTCTGGCCAAGGAGGCCTCGGACTTTCGCAAGCCGGTGGGGGTCAGCGTCATTTTGCCCGAGGACGCCCACGACTTCTTGATGGCGTTGCCCATTGAACGCTACCGCGGGGTCGGTAAGAAGACGGTGCCCAAGATGCATGAGCTGGGAATCCTGACCGGGGCCGACCTGTATCAGCGCTCGCAACTCGAGCTGATTCATGACTTTGGTAAATTCGGCTACGTGCTCTATCAGCGGGTGCGCGGCATTGATGAGCGGCCGGTCGAGTACCAGCGTGAACGCAAGTCGATTGGCAAGGAGCGCACTTACGGCCCGCCGTTGGCGTCGGTCGGCGAGGTCGAAAGCCAACTCCAGCGGCTAGCCGAAATGGTTGCCGTGACCGTTAAGCAAAAACAACGCCACGGCAAGACCTTGGTCCTTAAGTTGCGGGACAGCGAGTTCAACACGATTACCAAACGCGTGACCCAGACTGACTTCATTGAGAACGATGCCGCGGTGTACTACGACCTGGCGTTAGACCTGTATCACAGTGTGGCCAGCGCCGACGAGCAGGTGCGCTTGTTGGGCATCACGCTGACCGGACTAGCCGCGCAAACATTTGAAAATGTCCGCCTACCGCTGTTTGATGGCGATCGAACCGACCGTGACTGAACGAAAAGCCGTAAACTTTCTTTGAAATTAGGCGCCAAAACTTGTATACTGAAACGCGGTATCGACGCGTCTTGGTCGAAAAAATCGGATAGAAAACGGGTGAAATTATGGCTATTGAAGCTGCCATTTTAGAAGAAATCAAGAAATACCAAACAATTATGATTCACCGTCACCAACGGCCAGATCCTGACTGTATTGGGGCGCAGCTGGCCTTACGGGACATTTTACGGGCTAGTTTTCCCGATAAGAAGATCTTCGCTGTGGGCAAACACTATCCAGGCTTTGATTGGATGGGCCAGGCCGACCAAGATGTGCCTGACGATGCGTATCACGAGGCGTTAGTGATCGTTGTGGACACGGCTAACCAACCACGGATCGACGATGAACGTTGGTCAACGGGGGCGGCGGTCATTAAGATCGACCACCATCCCAATGATGATGCCTTTGGCGACATCCAATGGGTCTTGGACCAAGCGTCCAGCACCTCAGAAATCATGTACGATTGGTACGCCGCTAACCAAGCGGAATTGACGCTGCCAGACGATGCGGCACGGCTACTGTATGCCGGCATTATTGGCGACACGGGTCGCTTCATGTACCCCGCCACCTCCGCCAACACGTTTGCCGTTGCTGGCAAGCTGTTGACGTACAACTTCTCGATGACCGACGTCAACCAGGCGGAAGACGAAATTTCGCCCGCTATGGCGCGGTTGTCCGCTTACGTTTACCAGAACTTAGAAATTTTGCCAAGTGGGGCGGCTTATTTAAAGTTGACCGACGAAATCGTGGAATCCTTTGGCTTGTCGGCCAAGGATTCGACGTCCGCGGTCGTACCGCTACCCGGAAAGATCACCACGGTGGTCGCTTGGGCCATTTTTGTGGAATCCAAGGACAAGACGTTCCGGATTCGGCTCCGTTCCAAGGGACCATCCATCAATGAATTGGCGAAGAACCACGGTGGGGGCGGCCACGCCCTTGCCAGTGGTGCCACGGCCCACGATCAGGCAGAAATTGACCAGGTTATCCACGAGCTCGATGAGTTGGTGGCTAGCACTAAAGGAGAAAATGAATGACCGCAGATTTTAATGAATTCAAGCTACAGCCGTACATCATGACGGCGTTGCACAAGATTGGCTTCACCGAGCCGACCAAGGTCCAAGAAAAGTTGATTCCCGTGATTGCGGCGGGTAAAGACGTTGTGGGCCAATCACAAACGGGAAGTGGGAAAACCCATACTTTCCTGTTGCCGATTTTTAATCAATTAACTTCAGACAACCAGGTTCAGGCCGTGATCACCACGCCGAGCCGGGAATTGGCTTACCAGATTCACACGGCGGCCGAACAGTTGGCCGCAGAAGCCCCCTTTGAAATTCGCATTGGTAATTACGTTGGCGGGACTGATAAGAAGCGCCAGGTGGAAAAACTCCATCATTACCAACCCCAACTGGTCATCGGGACACCGGGTCGGGTCATGGATTTGATTCAATCCGACGCCTTGGACGTGCATACCGCGCGCCAATTTGTCGTTGATGAAGCCGATATGACGCTGGATCTTGGGTTCTTGGATCAGGTCGACCGCATTGCCGGGCGGATGCCTAAAGACCTACAGATGATGGTCTTCTCCGCAACGATTCCGCAACGGTTGAACCCATTTTTGCAAAAGTATATGAACCATCCCGTCGTGGAAGAGATTCCGACCGATACGATTATTTCCGACACCATCGACAACTGGTTGATCTCGACCAAGGGCCAAAACCGGAACCAATTGATCTACCAATTGATCACGATGGGTGAACCTTATTTAGTCTTGATCTTTGCCAACACCAAGACGCGGGTCGAACAGATTCACGACTTCTTGCAGGCACAGGGCATGAAGGTCGCCATGATTCATGGAGGCATCAAACCGCGGGAACGGAAGCGGGTCATGCGTGAGGTCAAGAACCTGCAGTACCAATTCGTCGTGGCCACTGATTTAGCGGCACGGGGGATTGATATCGAAGGGGTCTCCCACGTCATCAACGACGACATCCCAGAAGACCTGGACTTCTTTGTCCACCGGGTCGGCCGGACGGGTCGTCAGGGAATGCACGGGACGGCCATCACGCTGTACTCACCAGACGAGGAAGCCAAGGTCGCTGAGATTGAAGCCATGGGCATCAAGTTCGAGCCCAAGCGTATCAGTAACAACGAAATCGTGGACTCCTACGACCGTAACCGCCGGACCAAGCGAAACAAGAGTACGGAAAAGCTAGATCCAGGTTTGATTGGCTACGTGAAGAAAAAGAAGAAGAAAATCAAACCAGGGTACAAGCACCAAATCAAGCAAGAAATTCACCGCAGAAAAGACCAAGAACGCCGAATCGCCCAACGTCAAAGCGCAAGAAACGAGCGCAAGAGAAGAAAGCGCGAGTCGGATCGGTATCAGTAAAGAGTGTGGAGCGAACCGCTTAGACTCTGAGCATTAGAGGAATAAGGTGTTCCTGTTCGGCAAAGCCGAATGGGGGCACCTTATTTTTCTAAGCGCAGGAGTCTGGTTCGCGGAGCACGTTTCGGAAGCCGCCAGGACCAAGATAGATTGGCGAAAATATCTTGAACGAGCCGAACCAGTCAAAACTTGAAGAGCGGATCCCAGGCAGGAGTCCTTATTTTTACTAAGCGCAGGGACCTGCCCTTTTTCGCACGTTTCGGAAGCCGCCAGGACCAGGATAGCATGGCGGAAATATCTTGAACGAACCGAACCAGTCCAAACTTGAAGAGCGGATCCCGGGCAGGAGTCCTTATTCTTACTAAGCGCAGGGACCTGCCCTTTTTCGCACGTTTCGGAAGCCGCCAGGACTAGGATAGCATGGCGGAAATATCTTGAACGAACCGAACCAGTCCAACCACAAAGAACCACCCCAGGATAGGGGCACCTTATTTTTCTAAGCGCAGGAGTCTGGTTCGCGGAGCACGTTTCGGAAGCCGCCAGGACCGGGATGAAGTGGCGAAAATATCTTGAACGAACCGAGCCAGTCCAACCGCAAAGAACCACCCCAGGATAGGGACACCTTATTTTTCTAAGCGCAGGAGGCCTAATTTTTACTGTCCGCAACCCCCCAGTTAGAAAAAAATCCCCAACATTCTCCAAAACCAAGAAACCTTAATTGACAAGGAGCCGCACCACCCCTATAATTTCAATTGGACATTTAAATATTATTGCGAGGATATACCCCGAGTTCGTGACTTTCAGAAACGTTTTGGTAGCTGTGAAAAACGACTCATGAATTTGGTGGCGCTCCCTCAGTTTCATCGCGACTCAGCGTTATGAGTTTAAGAGGTTAACGATTAAAACATCGTTGCAAGTAGAGTGGTACCGCGCTTCGGCGTCTCTACGGGCAACGGTGTTTTTGACATTTTTGGGAGGGTATTTAAGAGATGAAAGAGCTTACAAGTAGTCAAATTCGTCAAATGTACCTCGACTTTTTTAAGTCGAAGGGCCACACGATTGAACCCAGTGCATCACTGGTGCCTAAGGACGATCCATCATTACTGTGGATCAATTCCGGGGTTGCCACGATGAAGAAATACTTCTCCGGCCAAGTTGTGCCAGAGAATCCGCGGTTGACCAGTTCACAAAAGAGTATTCGGACCAACGATATCGAAAACGTTGGGAAGACGGCGCGGCACCACACGTTGTTTGAAATGCTCGGGAACTTTTCCGTGGGGGATTACTTCAAGAAAGAAGCCATCACGTGGGCTTGGGAATTATTAACGTCCCCAGACTGGTTTGGCTGGGATCCAGACAAACTGTACATGACGGTCTACCCAAAGGATACGGATGCCAAAAAGGATTGGGAAGCTGCTGGCGTTGCGCCCGACCACATTATTGCCGTTGAAGATAACTTCTGGGATATTGGTGAAGGTCCTTCGGGTCCCGATTCCGAAATCTTCTACGACCGTGGCGAAGCCTTCAACAACCTGGCTGATGACGATCCAGAAAACTATCCTGGTGGCGAGAACGAACGTTACCTGGAAGTCTGGAACATCGTGTTCTCCCAGTTCAACCACGAACCCGATGGCTCATACAAGCCATTGCCTCGGAAGAACATTGATACGGGGATGGGCCTCGAACGGGTCGTTTCCATTTTCCAAAATGCTCGGACGAACTTTGAGACCGACTTGTTCCTGCCAATCATCGAAAAGACGGCGGAACTTAGCGACGGCAAGAAGTATGGTGCCAACGCTGAAGACGACGTGTCGTTTAAGGTGATTGCTGACCATGCGCGGGCAATTACGTTTGCCATTGGTGACGGCGCGTTGCCTGGAAACGAAGGCCGCGGTTACGTCATCCGGCGTTTGATTCGGCGGGCTATCGTCAATGGCCAAAAGCTGGGTATCCAAGGGGCCTTCTTGGACCAATTGGTACCAGTCGTGGGTAAGATCATGCAATCCTACTACCCAGACGTGCTGAAGCAAGCCGATTACATTGCCAAGGTCGTGCGGTCAGAAGAAGACCGATTCGGCGAAACACTGGACGGTGGGTTGACGCTGTTAAACAGCTTGATTGCCGACTTGAAGAAGCAGGGTGGCAGCCAAATCGCTGGTCCCGATGCCTTCAAGCTCTACGATACGTACGGCTTCCCGGTTGAATTAACGGAAGAGTACGCCGACGACCAAGACATTACGGTCGACGTTGATGGCTTCAAGGCTGAAATGCAAAAGCAAAAGGATCGGGCCCGTAATGCCCGGGGCAAGCAAACGGCGATGGGCCTGCAACATGACCTGTTGATCAACGTGAAGACCCCTAGCAAGTACGTGGGCTATACCCAACTGGCCACGACCAGCAAGCTGACGGAACTGGTCGTTGATGACCAACTGGCTGACGAAGCCGCGTCCGGCACGGTCGAAGCCATGTTCGATACCACACCGTTCTACGCGGAAATGGGTGGTCAAGTCGCTGATAAAGGGGACATCTTGGACGAAGCCGGTCACGTGGTTGCCCACGTGGCGGACGTGCAACATGCGCCAAACGGCCAAAACCTGCACACGTTGACGGTCGTTGCCCCATTGAAGAAGGGTGCCACTTACCAGCTGAAGGTCGACACGGTCTTCCACAGCAAGGTCGAAAAGAACCATACCGCGACCCACTTGTTGGACAAGGCGTTGCGTGAAGTCTTTGGCGAACACACCCAACAAGCCGGTTCATTGGTTGAAGGCGACTACTTGCGGTTTGACTTCACCCACTTTGGGCAAGTCGACCCCGCTGATTTAGCCAAGGCCGAAGCCATCGTTAACGAGAAGATCTTCGCAGAAATGCCCGTAACGACGGTTGAAACGGATATTGAATCCGCTAAGAAGATGGGCGCCATCGCGCTGTTTAGCGAAAAGTACGGCAAGGTCGTCCGGGTCGTGAGCGCAGGTGATTTCGTCACTGAATTCTGTGGTGGGAACCACGTCAAGAACACCAACGAAATTGGTTTGTTCAAGATCACCTCTGAATCCGGTGTTGGTGCCGGTGTTCGGCGGATCGAAGCCGTAACGTCTGCGGCCGCTTACAAGTACCTGCATGACCATGATGAGATCTTAAGCGCCGTTGCTGGCGATTTGAAGGTCACTCAGGTCACTGAGGTCGAACAGAAGGTCCAGGCCCTCCAAGCCCAAGTCAAGAGCTTAGAACAGAAGCAAGCTGCCTTAGAAGGCAAGTTAGCCAGTCAAGAAGCCAGCGCTGTCTTTGACAACGTGACGACGGCCGGGAGCTACAAGCTGATCAGTGGGACCGTTCAAGTCTCCAAGATGGATCAGTTGCGGGCTTTAGCAGACACTTGGCGTGACCAAGCCCTCTCTGATGTGTTAGTATTAGGAGCTGAAGTCAATGGCAAGGCTAACCTGATCGTTGCGGTCAGTGCTGACAAGCAAAAGCAGGTCAAGGCCGGCGATTTGATCAAAGCCATTTCACCGAAGATCAACGGTGGTGGCGGCGGTCGGCCGAACCTGGCGCAAGCCGGTGGGAAGAACCCAGCGGGCTTGCCAGACGCCATGACAGCAGCTGCCGATTGGTTATCAGCGCAAGACTAGACTGATGATCGGCAATCAGGTAACGAGTTACTTGCAAGTTCAGCGAGTTCTGTTACACTGGTAATATATTTAACTGGGTTAACCTGGTGAGTGCGATTGATTCATCAGCAATTGAAACTAAAGAATGGCTTAGTGGAGGGGAGCAGCTCAATTGGGCGGCTCCCTTCGTACCAGTCGTATTACGAATAGATTACATTGCGCTAGTCCGTTGTAGTTTGACCGGTAATCGAGTAAAATTGAGGCTAAGTGAGGAAGTGCGGGGGTGTTTTATAGTGAGTTCATTAGACAAAACGATGTATTTTGACTTTGGCGCTAACCAACCAAAGGACGTCCACGATACACTGGTAACGGTTTATCAGGCACTAGAGGAAAAGGGTTACAACCCAATTAATCAGATTGTCGGTTACCTCCTATCGGGCGATCCTGCATACATTCCGCGGATCAATGATGCCCGGAACTTGATTCGTAAACATGAACGTGACGAGATTATTGAAGAACTCGTGCGGGTTTACCTGAATCAGAATGGACCGGTGAAACCTTCATGAAATTAATGGGGTTAGACGTTGGGTCCCGAACCGTCGGCATTGCGATCAGCGACGCCCTCGGGTGGACGGCACAAGGCATCGAGATCATTCCAATCAAAGAAGAGGAACAAGTCTTTGGGTTGGATCGGGTCGCGGAACTGGTACAGGCCCACGAAGTCCAAGGCTTTGTGGTCGGGTTACCCAAGAACATGAACAATTCGTTAGGACCGCGGGCGGCAGCGTCCAAGCACTACGGTGAGATGCTAACGGAGAAGTTCGGCCTGCCCGTCGACTTTGAAGACGAGCGGTTGACAACCGTTGAGGCGGAGCGTATGTTAGTGGAACAAGCGGATACGTCTCGTCGTAAACGCAAAAAAGTTATTGATAAATTGGCTGCCGGGCTGATTCTCCAGAACTATCTGGATCGCCACGGCAAGCTGACTAAAGAAAAGTGAGGTTTCCCATGAACGAAGACCAAGAACAAATCACATTAGTTGACGAAAACGGTAATGAAGAACTGTACGATGTCCTGTTTACCTTTGAATCTGACGATTTTGGTAAGTCATACATCTTGATTTACCCATCCGGCAAGAGCGATGACGACGAAGTTGATATCCAAGCCTACGCCTTACCAGAAGACGATGATCCAGCCAACCCATCTGGTGGCGACTTACAATTGATTGAGTCCGACGAAGAATGGGATATGGTTGAATCCGTACTGAACACCTTCTTAGCTGACGGGACCATTGATCCTAACGCCGGCAAAAAAGACTAGTCAGTTTCAACGCAGGGACGGAAGAAATTCCGTCCTTTTTGCTACGGAAAATTTCCGTGGTCCTAATCACTCCTTAGCTGACGAGACTGTGTGTCATTGCCGCCTACCGTTCGCTAAATATGAGACTGGATCGCGGTGGGCGGACGGGTCGAGCCAAAGAGCGGTCTCGACACCTCGGCCTTGAGCCGAAAGCCCGCGTCTCAAAGCCGCCAGTTTCCTAACCAGCAAAGAACGCTGGCAAGCAAACTCCCACGGCTGAGCTCATATTTAGCGAACTCTCGGCTACGTTAGTGGTGGTCAGAGAGGTAGATTAGGCTGCTAATTTTTGCAGCGATGCTAGTGGTAACTGTTATGCTGAGACAGATGATAGTCAACAGCTAATCTGCCGGAGGAGGCCAGGGGTGTAGCCAGCTGTGTCGACGGTGTTGGCTGA
Organism: Levilactobacillus yiduensis; assembly: GCF_024718525.1. NCBI lineage: Bacteria > Bacillati > Bacillota > Bacilli > Lactobacillales > Lactobacillaceae > Levilactobacillus > Levilactobacillus yiduensis. The sequence continues at coordinate 48,423 of NZ_JAMXAZ010000006.1, read as the reverse complement.
GGTTTTGTCTCAGCCTACAGCGTGGGACGACTTGGGAGACTGGTGGGCTTTGCCAGGCTTTCAAGCGAACCGGAAGCCCGTTTCTTAGGCTGGAGGTGTTCCCCAGAGCAGGCGGAACCCCTGGCAGCCGCAGGCACTGGTTTGGACAATGTCAGTGTCAACGGCGAACGGTAGGCGGACAGCAAAATACAAGTTAAAGCAAAAAGTAAGTTTAGGACGGAACAGAGAATCTTACCAGCAATTTAAGCTGCAAAACGTGCGGCCGCCTATCATTTAATGGTAAAATAAGGCGTTGTGCAAAACAGGGGGAATTTTAAAATGACTGAAGAGACACACCGCTTTAAAGCCGTTATCGCGGGCAAAAGCTACACGATTGTCGGCCAAGCAACGGATGAACATATGCGGGCAGTGACCGAGGTGCTGAACCAGCAGTTCACGCAGCTCAAGGAACTGTCACCTAATATTAGTAAAGAAGACGCTGCCATCTTAATGGCGTTCAACGCCGTTTCGGACCAATTAAAAATGGCCGCGGCGAACGACCACGACGATGACACCCAGCAAGATCCAGCAGAAACGGGGGAATAGTTTGGTTTTAAGCTTAATCATTCTGGCCGTTTTGATCTTCGGCTTTCGCCGGGGGTACCGGCGGGGGCTGGTCTTACAGGTCATCAACACGATCGGCTACATTGTGGTCTGGATCGTTGCGCGCGTGGGTGCGCGACCGCTAGCCAGTGGGATTGGCCAATTTGTGGGCAATCTGTCACTGAATAGCTCGGTCAGTGCCGTGACGGCGAGTGAAAGTAGTAGCTTTTTCCTAAACGGGCTGGCTTTCTCGGCCATCTTAACGGTGGGCTTTTTCATCGTTCACCGGCTGGCCAACGGCATCAACAAGGTGACTTGGCTCCCCGTGATCCATCAAGTCAACTCGTTAGCGGGCGGGCTCATTAACCTGGCGATTCGCTACGTGGTTATTTTTTTAACGTTAAATTTACTGATTTTGGTGCCCATTTCGGGCTTCCAAAGCAGTTATCAAGCCTCACCAGTCGCCCAATGGATCGTCAAGCAAACGCCGGTCCTATCCAAGCGGGTGTTCAGCTGGTGGCTAACGGAACACACATCGAATTAATTTAATTCGGGAGGAACGCAATGAATTCAAAAACTTTAAAAATTATGGAGTACGACCGCATCAAGCAGGCCTTGCGTGGCTACCTGGTGTCGGCGGCGGGGCAACATGAACTCGCCGAATTAGCGCCCACAGCGGACGCCAAGCAACTCCAAATCTGGTTAGACGAGACCCGGGATGGCGCGGATATCTATCGTTTGGAGAGTGGCATTCCACTGCCCAAGCTAGACGACATTCGGCCGCACCTGCATCGGCTGGCCATGGAGGCAGCTCTGAACGGGTTGGAGTTGGCCCAGATCAGTCGGGTGCTTTGGACGACTGGGTCCGTGGCGAAATTTTTCCGTGACTTAGCCGAAAAGGAAGTGGCACTGCGGCGACTTGACCGAGAAGTCAAGGAACTGGTCACGCTACCTGACGTGACACGGCGGTTGCGGGTCTCGCTGGAAGGTGACGGCCGGTTGACCGATGAAGCCTCACCGGCACTGAAGCAGATTCGCCAACACATTACCCAAACGGAGGCGGCCATTCGTACGTCGATGGACCAATACACCCGGGGCAAGGATGCCAAATACCTGAGCGAAACGATCGTCACGATTCGTGATGACCGCTACGTGATCCCCGTCCGGGCCGAATACAAGCAACGTTTCGGTGGCATCGTTCACGACCAAAGTGCCAGTGGGCAAACGCTGTTTATCGAACCCCAAGCGGTCGTGGGATTGAACAACCGGTTGCGGCAAAACCAAATCGACGAACGCCACGAGGAACAACGGATCTTGGCGGAACTGACCGCGTTATTGGCGCCTTACCAGGATGAGATTTTACGGAACTCGGAAATCTTGGGGCATTTTGACTTTATCAACGCCAAGGCCAAGTACGCCCACGCGTTAAAGGCGACGGAGCCAAAGTTGTCGTTAGACGACCAGGTGAACTTGCGCCAGGCGCGGCACCCACTGATCGACCAAAAGAAGGTCGTCGCCAACGATATTGCCATTGGTAAGGATTACAAGGCTATCATCGTCACCGGGCCTAACACTGGTGGGAAGACGATCACCTTGAAGACATTGGCGCTGATCCAACTGATGGGGCAGTCTGGGTTATTTATCCCAGCCAACGAGAACAGTGTGATTGGTGTCTTCCACGATATCTTTGCGGATATTGGGGATGAACAATCCATCGAACAAAGCCTGAGTACCTTCTCGGGACACATGGAAAACATCGTGGCCATTTTGAAACAGGCCGACGAACACAGCCTGATCGTCGTCGATGAACTGGGTGCCGGGACCGATCCGCAAGAAGGGGCGGCCCTAGCCATCGCCATTTTGGATGAGATTGGGACGCTGGGCAGTTACGCCATGGCGTCGACCCACTATCCAGAGCTGAAGGCTTACGGCTACAATCGGCCGGAGACCATCAACGCCAGCATGGAGTTCAATGGGGAAACGCTGCAGCCAACTTATCACCTGTTAATCGGGATTCCTGGGCGCAGTAACGCGTTAGACATTGCGGCACGGCTGGGAATGCCAGCGCAGGTCGTGGATGCGGCGCGCGGGTTGACCGACCAAGACAGTCAGGACCTAAACGCCATGATCTCTGATCTGACCGAGCAGAAGCGCCGGGTCGATCAGGATGCCGAGAACTTACGGACCCAACTGGCCGAGGCCAACGAGGTCCACGATCAGTTGCAAAAGCAATTTGATGCGTACCAACACCAAAAAGACCAGCTGATGACGGACGCCAAGCGCGACGCCAATCGGTTAGTCGACGAATCCCGCAAGCGGGCCAACCAGATCATTTCCGACCTGCGCAAGAAGCAGTTAGCCGCTGGGAAGAGTGTGGTCAAGGAAGACGAGTTGATTGCGGCGCAAGGGGCCTTGAACGCCTTACAACAGGATACCAAGCTGAAGAAAAACCGGGTCCTCCGGCGCGAAAAGGCCAAGCTGGACTTCCACAAGGGCGACAGCGTGCTGGTCAAGTCCTATGGGCAAATTGGCGTCTTGATGCAGCAGCTGGATGACAATCACTGGGAAGTTCAACTGGGCATCTTGAAGATGAAGATCGCCAACAACGACCTCGAAAAGGCCAAGGACCCTGCCAAGTCGGCCAAGCAGCCACGGGCCAGCGTCAAACGCAGTGGCTCGAGTGGCATGTCACCGACCTTAGACCTGCGGGGTCACCGGTATGAAGAAGCCATGGCCGAGGTGGATCGGTACATCGATTCTGCCTTGCTGGCCGGCTACCCGTCCGTGACCATTATTCACGGGAAAGGGACCGGGGCCTTGCGAAAAGGGGTCACCGAATACCTGAAGCGCAACAACCGAATCAAGAGCTTCGGCTTCTCACCAGCCAATGCCGGTGGGGATGGCTCGACGGTCGTCCGGTTTAAGTAAAAGCGTGTGACCACAGGCGGTTAACTAGAACTACTAATAAATTGTAAGCAATTTAGTTGTGATTTCAGAATATTCTGGTAGACTAAGACTTATAGTTGATAATTTGAGAGGGAGGCAATATGTATGGCAGCAGTAGCAGAAACAACTGATAAGACCTTCGAACAAGATACAGCGAAGGGCGTTACGTTAACTGATTTTTGGGCAACTTGGTGTGGTCCTTGCCGGATGCAATCACCCGTTGTTGAACAGTTATCTGAGGAAATGGACAACGTCACCTTCAACAAGATGGACGTTGACGCCAACCCGAACACCCCACAATCCTTTGGTATTATGAGTATCCCAACCTTGTTGGTTAAGAAAGACGGCCAAGTGGTCGATTCCATCGTGGGTTACCACTCCAAGGATCAATTGAAGAAGATTTTAGACCAATACGTTGAAGCGTAATGGACGCACAAAAGCGACCGCCACAATTTTCTGTGACGGCCGCTTTTTTAATGAACTCCCTGTGAAAAAAACAGATTAGGCGAGATCGGGCTACTCCGCGTCTGGTGACGTTGGGTGGACGATGGCCAAGGGCTCTGGCGCATCGTAATCAGGGATGACATCTTCTGGATCCGTGTAAACGTCAAAGGTCACCGTGGTTGCCTGCAACTTGCGCGGCGAGTCCACCAATTCAGCTTCAGCCTCAACGCCTAGTTGTTGGGCCATCATTTCTGCCAAGAACCCGGCCTCTAAGGTGAAGTCGTCTTCACCAGCAACCTGTTTGCGTAGCTTAACGGGCGTGCCGCTTAACTGCCAGCGCGTCATTTGGGCGGTCTGTTTGACCAGGGTCAGGGTACCGAATCCGGCCTGGGCGAAGAAGGCTGCTGCGTCTTTGGGGTTGCCCAAAGGAAAACGCCGGGCTAGTGATTTGCCAGCCCAGTAACTAATAGCGCCTTGGTCGTCCCCCAGTAATTCGGGGAGTAGCGCTTCACGAATCAGCAGTTGCGGGAAATTAGCGGCTCCGTCGGCATCGGCCATGACGGTTTGATATAAATTTTTCACGATGGTTGGCTCCTTTAGTCCGTTTCAGTTCTGTGACCATTATACCGTAGTTCCTTTACAAATATGACAATCTGATAAACTTTAGGCTTTTTTTAGGACTAACCTGCCATATTGACTAGCAGGAAACTTGAAACCGGTTCATAAAAAGGCGATAATGGAGATTCAAGAACATCGAGAAGGAGCGTTGATTCATGCAAACAGATCCGATTGGCCTTATGGATTCAGGAGTCGGCGGTTTAACGGTTTTAAAGGAAGTTCAGCGGGTCTTGCCTGCTGAAAACACGGTATTTTTAGGTGACCAGGCACGCTTGCCATATGGTCCCCGGTCGCCAGAAGAAGTGACGACCTTTACCCGGCAGATTGCCACTTACTTACGGCAACAGGCCAACATGAAGTTATTTATTATTGCTTGTAACACGGCCACGGCTGCGGCTTTGAGCCAGATGCAAGCCGAGTTACCAGTGCCAGTCGTGGGCGTCATTGCCCCCGGCGCGACCATGGCGGCCCAGACCACGAAGAATCATCAGATCGGGGTCATCGCCACGGAGGGCACGGTGAACAGCGGTCAGTATCAGCGTGATATTTTGGCGGCTGACGCCAAGAGCCAAGTCATCAGTGTGGCGTGTCCGCAGATGGTGACCTTGGCGGAACAAAATGATTTGGATTCCGACCACGCGCGGCAAATCGTGGCCCAGAACTTGGCGCCACTCCAGGGAACCGGCATCGATACGCTGGTCATGGGCTGCACACATTTTCCACTCTTACGCGACGCCATTCAGGCGGCCGTGGGACCGGATGTGATGTTGATTGATCCCGGCGTGGCCGCTGCCCAAAAGGCCGCAGAGATTTTGAAACAGCAACACGCGTTGAACGTCAGTGGGGAACCGGTTACGGCGACCTACTTTACGACGGGTGACGTTAAACAATTTAACCAATTGGCGAGCGAATGGTTGGACCTGGCACCTAAGGCCGTGACTCATTTGCCCGAGTCCGTTCTAGACACTTCCGTGGAGGCAGATTAACTCATGGCAAACACCTTAGTCATCGCAACCAACAATCCCGGCAAGGCCCGTGAATTCCGCGCCATCTTTGAACCCAAGGGCCTGCAAGTCAAAACGCTGGCGGATTTTCCTGATCTCAAGCAAGTTGAAGAGACTGGCACGACGTTTACGGAAAACGCCACGCTGAAGGCGACCGCGGTTGCGCAACAGACCCAGTTGCCCGTCTTGGCCGATGATTCTGGCCTGATGGTCGACGCCTTAAACGGTGAACCGGGGATCTATTCCGCGCGTTACGCTGGGGACCATGACGACGCCAAGAACAACGCCAAATTATTGGCCAATTTACAAGGCGTTCCCGCGGAAAACCGGGGAGCGGCCTTTCACACGTCACTGATTTTGATCAAGCCCAATGGCAAGAAGTTGGTCGCTACCGGCGAAGTCCGAGGGGAGATCTTAACGGCGCCACGCGGCCACGATGGCTTTGGCTACGACCCGTTGTTTTACGTGGCCGAGGATGGCCTAACATTTGCTGAGATGGGTCTGGCGTTGAAGAACAAGCACAGCCACCGCGCGAAAGCCACGGCGGCGATGTTACCGCAATTCGATGAATGGTGGGAGGAAAAATAATGACACGTTGGCTGGTAATCAGTGATAATCACGGCGACCGCGACATCTTGGTGAGTCTCAAGGCGGCTTTAAAACCGGATACCATTTTTCACTGTGGCGATTCGGAAATGACGGCGGATGACCCCTGGTTCAAGGGGGCGTACGTGGTGCAGGGCAACATGGACTTTGATAGTCAGTTGCCGCTGGTACAAACGCCCACGGTGGATGGCTGCAAGGTCCTGTTGACGCACGGGCACTACGATGAGGTCCATTGGGATCTGACCAAGCTCAAACTCCACGCGGACCAAGAGCAAGCCGACCTGGTCTTCTTTGGGCACACGCATGAGCTGGCGGCTGAAGAGGCTGGGGGTCACGTCTTTGTGAATCCTGGTAGTATCAGTCAGCCGCGCGGTGAGTACCGGCAATTAGGCGGAACCTGTGCGCTGATCACCGTGACGCCGACTGCATGGGTCGTGCAGTATTACACCCGCGATGCCCAGCCCGTGCCAGAGTTAAAATTTACCTTTACGCGGAACCAGAAAGGATGACGTAACGCATGATTGACGCTGCTGTTGAGCAGTTACTGCTAGACGACCCCAAAAGTTACGTGATTCCAGCGGACGTCGTGGCCAACGTTACGGCGACCAACACGCTGGAGCATGCTTTAATGGTGCTCTCCAAAGTGGGGTACAGCCGGATTCCGGTGCTGGACGCAGATGACCACCTGCAAGGGATGATCTCGTTAGCCGCGATTACCGACAAACTGCTGCACGTGCCTGGCGCCGCGGTCGAACAGCTCAGTAACTATACCGTAGCTGACGCAATGCTACCTGTGGACCACTGGGTAGACGATCCCAAGAAACTGGAAACGATTTTAAACTATATGATTGACGAGCCTTTTATCCCCTTGTTAAATGACCAAAACGTTTTTCAAGGAATCATCACGCGACGAGAAATTTTAAAGCGCGTGAATTACTTAGCCCACAACCTGGATAACCATTACACCGTGACGGCCTTAACCGACATGGTGCATAGTTCCGAAGGCTAGCGTGGTCTTGGCCCGTAACGTAATGAGGAGGGACCACTTTGAAAGTAGTCTTAGGCATTTTAATCGGCATTTTATGGCTGTTCACGATTGGCTTGGCCATCATGGCCGCCACGGGTGCGGGTAGCTACTGGTCGTTTTTGATTCTGTTCGTGCTAGTCATGTTCAGTACGATCGACTGGTGGCGGCTGGACCGCTAAATAAACACTTAGAAAAAAGTCGCGAGGTCTTTGCCAAGTAGTTTGGCTGAGACATCACGACTTTTTAATTGGTTACTAGGGGTTGCAAGTACAAAAATATCTGTTGAAAGTTGGCTTCCAGGTCGCTGGAAAAGCTAGCAAGGCTCGTCAGGCTCCAAAGTTGACACCTCGCTGTATTGGGGGGGTAATTGCCAGAGGGTTAAGTCGATTATTGTTGGCAAGCATCCTTGTAGCCGAGAGTTCGTCAAATATGGGTTCAGCCGTGGGAGTTCCCTTAGCAGCCTGGTTCATGCTGCTTAGGGAACTGGCGACTTTGAGACGTGTTCTTCGGCTCAAAGCGAAGCCGAGACCGCTTTTCAGGCTCGGTCTGGTCCGTCCACAGCGTTCCAACCCATATTTGGCGGACGGTAGGCGGCCAGTGCAACCTATCATTAGTCGGAAAAACAAGTCAAGTAGCCCAAACAGATCACTTTCCCGCAAGCGGTGCGTGGGTCGGCAGGGTGATGCCAGCCTCACGAATCGCCTTGAGGTAGGCTGTCAAAAAGGTTGCCTGAAGCTTGTATTGACTGCCGTTCTTAGTGACCAGCGTGATCTGGTAGACCAGTTCGCCGGTTGGCAGGGTCACGACGCCGGTAATCACGGGGTCGCCCACCACACTGGGATGTTCCGGTAATAGCCGCGTATTCGTGGCCCGGATAATCTCCGGTAGTTGTTCGACGGGCGTAGTGGACGCAATGGGGATATTGATGGTGGCGTGCATATCGTTGCGCGAGCGATTGGCCACGATGGTAATGTTGCGGTTGGGGATGAAGTTCACGGTCCCATCCGCCGACGTGACCTGAGTGGTCCGCAGCCCCATGGCCGACACCGTTCCTTCAATCAGGCCGATTTTAACCGTGTCGCCAACGTCAAATTGCTGTTCGAGTAGGATCGAGATCCCGGTGACCAGGTCGCTGACAAAGCCCTGTGCGCCCAGCCCTAAAGCCAGACTGAAGATTCCGGCACCGGCGACCAACGTGCCAATCGGGACGCCCAGGGTGGACAGTATGGCGTACGCCCAAAAGAAGATGATGGTGTAGTGAAAGAGATTCATTGTCAGCATGCTGATGGTCTGCAGCCGGTTGCTAGGGCCTTCTTTAGGGGCCAGGTAGCGTTTGAAACTGCGATTCAGGATCCAGCGGCCGATGACGTTAATGACCAGAAATAAGATCGTTAAGAAGAGCAAGCTGAGAAAACGGCTGGTAATCAGGTGCAGCACTTTTTCCCAGTCGAAAGTACTTAAGTAATGTTGGAGCCACTTAGAAGAGGTGGCCGAAGTGGTGATTAGGTCCGTCACGAGACGAGCCTCCTTTGCTAAATATCAGAATACGGCGAACTCGCCGCGCCGTAAACCTTATTTTACTAGTCTTGCCAAAGAAAACCAATCAGAATCGGGGTATTAATTGCGTGTAAGCGCTGAGAATGCTATTCTATTGGTAAGTAACGAGCAAAAGGAGGGGTTGTCATGACCGGTGGACAAGTAGCGGGCCTGATTGCAGCAATTGCGTTTCTAATCTTGGTTCTCTTCATTGGCATGTTCTTAGTAAAAATGAATAAAACGTTGAGTGAGGTCAATCGCTCAATGAAGACGATGACGTCAGATGTGGACGTCATTAGTCACCAGGCCGAAGATATTATGGCCAATGCCAACGAGCTGTTGGAAGACGTGAATAAGAAAGTTGCGACCATTGATCCAGTATTCCAAGCCGCCGCTGATTTGGGTGAGAGTGTTTCTGATTTGAACACAGCTACCCGCAATTTAACCGACCGCGTGGGGGAGACCGCTAAAGCCACGGCCAAGACGTCGCTGGCCGCTCGCGTGGGCAAGACCGCATTTGATTTATACAAGAATCGTAAGCATAAAGAATAGGTTATTTACGGAAAGGAAGTCATGAAGATGGCAAAACACAAATTATTAGCAGGATTGGTATTGGGTGGCGTGGCCTACGCGGCTTATCACACGCTAGATTTGGAACAACGTGAAGCGTTGAAAGATGCCGCTCGTGACCGGTACAACGCTTTAAAGGATCGGGCAGTAGACTACGCGTTCTACGCCGCCGATGCCGCCGATGACTTCAAGGCCGCCTTAGACGACCGGTTGGCCGGCAAGACGGACGCACCCGCATGGCAAGACGCCAGCAATGATGAAACAGCCGCAGATGCCGATGACGACATCGTATTGAGCAGCAATGATGTGAGCGACCTGCCAGACGATGATGCCGCTGATGATACAGCCACTGAGACGACTGACGACGTTGCTGATGAAACTGCAGACGACACGACCAGCGACGAAAAGCCCGCCGCAGACGAACCATCCGCAGACAAGCCAGTTTAATCCCGTATCACCAAGTCACGGCCCCGGCCGCGGCTTTTTTATTTTGTCGGCAAACTGGATTGGGTTGGGCGGTCGCCTGCGGCTGCCACTGGCAATGCTAGCCGCCTACCGTTCGCTAAATATGGGCCGGAACGCTGTGGGCGGCGGGACGAGCCAAAGAGCGGTCTCGTCTCCTCGACTTCGAGCCGAAGACCGCGTCTCAAAGTCGCCAGTTTCCTAAGCAGCATGAACCGCGCTGCTAAAGGAACTCCCACGGCTGAGCCCATATTTAGCGAACTCTCGGCTACGGTAGTTGTGGTCAGCGACAATGAGAGTTGGTCACAGTTTACTGAGGAACAACCGCGTTGGCTGAGGGCTTTGTTGCCTTAGCCGCAGGCGATAGAAGATGACATAAAAAAGTCCACAACCCAAACAGTTGTGGACCCAGTGAACAGTTGTGTTTAACCCACGTAAGTCAGTTCCTTTGAGGTGTGGGTGAATGGTAGGCTGCCGTCTTCAGTGACGTGGACGCAGTCTTCGATGCGGACGCCGGCGACACCCGGGATGTAGATGCCGGGTTCGATGGAGAAGCACATGCCGGGTTCTAAGACCAGGTCGTTGCCCGCCATGATGGATGGGAATTCATGATCGCTCATGCCCATCCCGTGGCCGAGACGGTGAATGAAGTATTCGCCGTAGCCGGCCTTGGTGATGATGTCACGGGCAATTTTGTCCAATTCAGCGGCGGTCAGTCCGGGCTTCACAGCGGCTTGGGCCGTCAGTTGGGCTTCCAGACAAACGTCGTAGATTTCTTTTTCCTTCGCCGTTGGTGTTCCCAAGGCAACTGTCCGTGAGGCATCGGAAATATAACCGTCGTAAACGGTCCCGAGGTCAAATAAGACTAATTCGTTGTTTTCAAATTTCGTTGCGTTGGTAGCCCCGTGTGGTTCAGCGGCGTGCGCACCGGCTTGGACCAGACTGCCGAAGGACATTTCCATAATGCCTTCCTTCATCAAGGCGTATTGCAGTTCGGCCACGGCGGATTGTTCCGTCTTGCCGGCCTTTACCGCAGCGAAACCATGTTCAAAGGCGAAATCGTCCCATTTACCGGCGATTTCTAGCTTCTTGATTTCTTCGGCAGACTTGATCAGGCGCATATGTTCAATGAAACTGGTGATGTCCAGGTCAAAGTGGGGGTCACTGAACTGTGCGGCCAAAGCTTCCATCCGGGCAACTTGGAGTTGGCCCTTTTCCAAAGCAATGTGGTCGGGGTTCACGTGGCGTTGCTTGACTTGGTCCGCAATCATGGCCCAAGGGTTTTCGTGGTCTAGGTAGCCAATGACTGGGAATTGCCAGCCGGTTGCTTTAATGACTTCGACTTCCAAGGCGGGCGCAAAGATAAACGGGTCTTGGTCCGGGAAGATGACGAGTGCCAGTACCCGCTCGATCGGGTCGCTCCCAAAGCCAGTTAAGTACTGGATCGTTTTGGGATTGCTGAGATAAGTCATGCTGGCGTGGTGTTCTGCTGTCCATCGCTGAATCTGTTCGAGTTTTGTCATTCAATCACCCCTTTAAAAGATGTGTTAATTATAGCATAGCGCTACTCATATTCCGAGAGGGGGTTGGGGCGTGGCAATCCTTGAAAATGACTAGGCGTCCGAAATTTTTCGGATTTTATTTTATCAGGCGACCATTGAAATCATTTTCTGTAAACGGCTTAACAACGCGGATAAAAAGACCTATAGTAAACTATGTCTCCCACAAAGGTTATCGCATATGAGAGTTTCATCTTGAAAGTTCGATGAAATTAAGGTATTCTTTGAGATGAAAGCGTTTTCAATGTTGCGTCCCTGATTGACTTTCTGTATACTGGTCAAGTTGCTTGAAAACGAATGAAAACAAATTAAAACAAGAAAGAAAGGGCTATCGCTATGGAAAAACAAACAGTTACAATTTACGATGTGGCACGCGAAGCGGCGGTCTCCATGGCCACCGTCTCGCGGGTGGTTAATGGCAATCCCAATGTTAAGCCAGCTACACGAAAGAAAGTCTTAGAAGTTATTGACCGACTTGATTATCGGCCAAACGCTGTTGCTCGGGGACTGGCAAGTAAGAAAACGACGACTGTGGGGGTTATCATTCCCGACGTCACCAACATCTACTTCTCCTCATTAGCACGGGGGATCGACGATATTGCGATGATGTACAAGTACAACATTATTTTGACCAACTCCGATGAAAACGGCGGCAAGGAAGTTCAAGTCCTGAATACCTTAATGGCCAAGCAAGTTGATGGCATCATTTTCATGGGGAACCAAGTGACCGACGAATTGCGTGAAGAGTTCAAACGCTCTAAGGCACCCGTCGTCTTAGCGGGGTCTGTGGATGCTGAAAAGGCACAACCTAGCGTTAACATCGACTACGTGGCCGCAGTTGCGGAAGCCGTTAAGAACCTGATCGACCATGGCAACCAAAAGATCGCCTTTGTTTCCGGCTCAATGGACCAAGCCATCAACCACGATTACCGGTTGAAAGGCTACAAGAAGGCCTTGAAGGACGCTGGCATTGCCTACGACGACAAGCTGGTCTTTGAAACGGACTACACCTACAAGGCGGGGCAATCCCTGGAACCCGCATTGAGCGCTGCCGGTGCGACCGCTGCCTTTGTTGGTGACGACGAATTGGCCGCTGGGGTCATGAACGGCTTGACCGACGCTGGTGTGGACGTTCCTGGTGAATTTGAAGTCATCACCAGCAACGATACCAAGCTGACGGAACTGGTTCGGCCAAAGATGAGCTCCATCACGCAGCCACTGTACGATATCGGTGCCGTAGCGATGCGTTTACTGACGAAATTAATGAACAATGAAACGGTTGAAGAGAACACCGTCATCTTGCCTTACGGGTTAATGAAGCGGAGTTCGACGAAATAAACAATTGACGAAAAGGTTTTGGAGCAGTGTTTCCAAAACCTTTTCGTCTGTCTACAGATAGTCTTTACTGAGAGGCTGTAACGACTAATCTTAACGTCGTGAGTTGCGATTTTCATCTGGCAGCTTTTGACAAACAAATCTGTAAGTTTCCGTATGATTAAGCCAGAGTTAATCAAACTGAAATCTAGATGTGCTACAATGATAAGCAAATCATATTGGGTAACGGGAGGTGGTTCTAATGAGTCAAAATAGCCGTATGGCGCGCTACCATGCCAATGAGGAGCCGGAACCACAACAACAGCCAGCGTCACCAACTGCGTATCAACGCCGACCAGCGCTGGCACGGTGGGTCGCTTTCTTACTACTTTTATTGACCGTCACAGTCGGTTTACGACTGACGGTTTTCAATGCAAATTACACCGCTGGCGTGGTCTCTAGGTCAAGCTACGGTGAAAAGGTCATCAATCATTTGAACGACGACCTGGAAAACCTGGGAATCTCGGGTGCACCGATCACGTCTGGCGTGGCCCAGCCGTATTTAGCGGTGGGCGTGGCTCAGTTGTATGGTGAAACGGCCACGGCTGTCGGCACAACTGACTTGTCAGCGGCCGTCAGCAGTCAGGCACAGGCCTTAGGTGTCACAGCATCCAGTAAGTTGCTTAGCCAGGTCAGCCAAGAGGCCCAAAAACGGGCGAAGGCGGCATTTAACACGCCGGCAATGCAACAAGCTGCGATCCAGATTCAACGGGCTAAAAAGCTGAATTTTTGGGCTATGCTAGCGGCAGTCTTACTGCTGATCGTGACGTTCTTCTACGCGTTGAGTGTGCACCACGTCTTTGGTAGCCTGGGCCCCGGGTTGGCCTTGGGTGGCTTACTGACAGTCTTAGTGGGGGTCGGAGGGTATTTCCTCTTACCATTCGTCCTGACCGGGACTAGCCAGATGGTTAACAACCTATTAACGGCGATTGGCCGTAGTGGTCTTGGCGTGATTATGTTTGCTGGCGCGGCAGAAATTATCATCGGTGGTCTGGTGCTATTGGGACACCGGACGTTCCGGCGAGAGAATTAAATACTAATGAGTTCGGGACGTGGGTCTCGGACTTTTTTTGGTTTAAAGAGAAATATTATCTTTTTCTTAAGGATGTTCAATCAGAGTTACAAAACTCGATTGAATTTCGTTAGTAAGAGTATAGGAAAATAGCCAGCCGAATAACCGGTCATTAAAATAATCAACTTTTGAAATATTTTTGTCATATTATCTTGCAATTAGTTTAAGGGAGGTGCAATATAAGAAATGTAATAATTCGACTTTATTGGGATTCTAAGAATCGGAAATAATGGCCAATAAGACTGATACGCTCGGGGATATTCGTGAATCGGGGATGTCACAGATTAATTCATGTGAATTTAAGAGCAATATTGCTTGACCCCACCAAATTAAATCTGTGAGGTTAAAGTGAGAGCGGTGTACCAGTAAATTCAGTGAACTATCAGCCGATTGCCGGCTACCAGGGGTCGAAACACTATTTTAGTAGGGGGCTCAACAAATGAGCAACGGGAGAACAAAGGTAAACAACCATAATAGTCTTCACGTAAAAAAAATGTACAAAGTCGCTAAACTACGGACTACTAACTGGAACCATCTTACTGAGTGTTAGTCTAGGCGTGACGTCCGCCAAGGCCGCTACGGGTGATGATACGGATACCACACCGGCGCAGGACGCAACACCACTTGCTCAGAAGACGGCGGTCCGACCAGCAAACAGCGTGGTTTTGGCAAATGGTAAGTCGGCGGAAGACGACGCGCCGATTAGCCAGCCGGATACCTCAAAGCAACCTGTCGATCCTGATTCCGATAAGGATCAGCAATCAGCTGACCCGGAATCGGCTTCGACTACTGGAAACGCACTGCCAGAGAAACCGACAGCGCCCAAACAAGCGGCTAAGGACCTAGTGCGCAGTAATGTGCCAGCGGATGATGCTGCACCAACTGCTACTGATGAAACGCAGTCTGGGTCTCCGGTCAATGACACGACCACGCAAACCGATTATGCCAGTGCAACGCCGATTGCTGAGAATCCGAAGGCGGTGACGCCCGATGGCACTCAGAAGTTGGCTGGCAAGTATGCGTTTATTCCCAAGTTCAATGGGAGCGGTACGACGGCTGTATCGGTAATTGGGACAGAAAAGTCGGTCACCAAGAAGAATACGATTGCGGCTGACTTGGCCACGGCTACCAAGGGTGCGGTGGGCTTTAAGTACACGAACGTTGGCTTCGATGCCGAGGGTCACAGCATGGACATGAACATTCTCTACACGGATTGGGGTCGTTTGTCGGAGACGGACCCAGCGTACGTGGAAACGTACACCACGATGATCTATTCGAACTTTCGGGGTGCCGGCTGGGGTGATGTGAAGTACCAATTTGTCCGAAGCGATTCTGGCGCCGCCGAAAACGTGACGGGATTATTGACACTGACCGACATCGACGGCAATCAAACCGTCAGCATTACGGATAGCCAGTGGGCCAATATTGATAACGTCTACATTCCCGAGGGCCCGGATCCCCTGAGTGGGCAAACGGATAACTGGCTACGCTATACGGAGAACAATGGCTACTTAACATTAGTGTCACCTGATTCTGGGAATACGCCTTCCGATGGCAAATACTCCATGTTGACGTTTACATATACCAATCAGAGTGCTTTGACTTTTCGCTACAGCGATGGCTTAGACGGCTCCGTGCCAACCAAGATGACGGCGTGGGGTGTCAACTATATTCCGCAAAAGCCTTTAGCTACGGCTACGGTTACGCCCACCGTGACTGTTAGTGATAGTGATGAGACGACTGTTTTACGAGATACGGTAAAGGATGGCGAATCGACGTACACGTACAATCTGAATCAGGTCATCCCAGATGAGTGGGCGCAGTTCTACTATGGCAGTGTGACCTTGACGGGCACGTTACCGCAGAATACGACGATTACTGGTTTCAAAGTTCTGGATGAAGTCGGCAATGATGTTACCCAGTACTTTACTAATGCCAGCAGCGGACAGGCCTTCAAGGCTACGGTCAATGCGGACGCCCTGCAGAATAGTGCCTTCTATGGTCACCGGTATACCTTGCAATTAACCATGAACGTTCCCCAGACGGATCAGGTGCAGCAGCTGAACTTTCAGGTGGCAACCACTATCGATGGGGACACGCAGGCGTCCAATTCGGTCACGACGATGGTCGATAAGAAGCATTACTTAGTGACGCATTACTATATTCAAGGCACAACCACGCCAGTCGCCCCTGACCAGCGGCAGCGACTGATCTATGGGACGTCCTACACGACCAGTGCACTTACGCTTGATAATTATCGACTGGTCGGTCAAGTCCGGACCAGTGGAACTTTTACCGATGAGAATCAACCGGCAATCTACGAATACGCGCCATTGACGGTCACCATTCCAGTCAAATTCGTGGACCAACGGGGCAAGGAAATTTCGCCCGCTACTAGTCTAACGGGCCGGTTAACCACGCAGTATGACGCCAATAGCTTGAAGCGCACGTTGACGGGGTACGACCTGAAGTCAGTGGAACACGTCACCGGCACGTATGTGGCTAATCCGACAGCCATCATCTTCCACTACCAGGCCAAGACGATTACCATCAAGATTCGTGATATTGACAATTATGATAATGATTTAGACAAGGAATTGGGCTTGAAGCGGACGATTCAAGGCTTGTATAACGACCCTTACCAGTTGTCCGTGTTGGACGTTCCTCAATGGAGTGAAATCTATTCGGGGGCCAAGTCTCTGTTGACGGGGACCTACGCGGAAAACCGAACGATTACGTTGCGGTATAAGCAGGCTTGGAATCAGAACTACGATAATTATGATGGGTCACAAACGATTCCAGTCTTTAATGGTCTGGACAAGTTAATTGGGGTTATGCAGGTCCATCCAGGGAACCGTGAAGAGACGACCACGGTCCTGATTAAACCCAATGGGAAATACCTAGTGGGAACCCTAGACGATGATATTGACGTCGATACTTTCCATCAACAAGCGACGGTACTAAAGGGAAAATCCGTGACAATCACCAGTAATACGGGGGAGAAAATCAAGGTATCCATCTCTAAGAATGGTGCAATCACCATTGCACACTTGAATAGCAAGACCTTACCGGTGGCAGATCGTGCCATAGTCAGTGCCAATGGGCGTGAGGTCAAGCAATATATTGATACGAAGAGCGCGGTGACTGGCTTAAGAAGTTCAGCACTCTCGGTGAATGGTGAATATGGTTTTCGCCAGGCTATTCAGGAATGGCCCAATGGTTACACGACAATCTACGATAGCAGTAATCCAAATCAGGTTAAGATTACCGTCAAAAATGTCAAGGGCAAGCAAGTCTACAACAAGCATAATTTTAAACTGACCAAGAATGCGACAATCAAAGTTGGTAACAACCGATGGATTTTTAAGAGCAACGTGTACGGCGCCTTGAATGCGCAACTGATTGTAGCTAACAAGGCTGGAAATGGCCAATCGTACGTTCAACAGTTAACTTTCGGTGGAACGTTGAAGTGGACCAGCCTAGGCGTGATTAAACAACACCAGCTCATTAGCCTAACGACGAAGACTTATGGACAGTATCGGGAACAGTACTATGATGACGAACCAGAGGCTAGCTCTGCCATGAGTGGGCACGTTACCGGTACTCAGAAAGTAACGTACCTTGGTAATAATCGTTGGCAGGTCATTGACTATAATCGGAGTGGTAAGCAATCAGACAAGATAACTTACCATCTACACGAAGGCAATCGCATACCAGCGGATTTTGTGACGCTCTCAGCAACGCAACAACGAGATTGGTTGGCGGCACATAGCGACAACGTTAAGGCTGTTCAGGGGAGTCGAAGTCTGGTGGACAGCCATGTTGCTAACAGTGCTATTAACCTAGCGGTCAGTGAAAAGCGTACAGCCGCTGGAAAGACCGAAGAAGACTTGCCACAAACTGGCGAGAGTCAGTCATTAGTTGGAGTTATTTTGGGCTTGATAGGCGTTATGTTTGGATCAGTGTTGGCAATCGTAAAAAAGCGGGATGAGGAAAATGATGATTAAACGAGTAGTATTAAGAGCAATTACTTTATCAATAATTTTCTGTTTGGTAGCTCCAATGAGTTTTAGTGATGCTAAGTCAAAAAAGGTTACGGTGGTGCACAAGACCGTAACAATTAAGAACTCTGCGCCAAAGAAGAAGGTACCCACATTAAATATTACAAAAAAATGGTATCGACCAAGATCAAGGCCAACGAAGTACCAAGCCCAAAGATTGACTGGGAAAAATGCTAATTATTCTGGGCGCGAAATAGTTGCTGAAAAAGGGACTCAGTATTATTTGAGACGTTATGGTTTTTTAATTGATGGTGCAAGCAGAGGAGGATATCATCATATTCGATTCATTGGACGTCATGCAGAACCACAAGGCGTTGCAATTGTTCATGGAAAATTATACATTCAGATGACGTATAAGCACACAAAGAAATACTTGAGGAAACATAGAGGAGCGCAAAATCGGCGAAAGGGTCGAATTATTAAATATAACTTATCAATGCTTAATTCGATAGTAAATAAAGGAGGAAAACATAACAAAATTGTACTGGCCTTACAGAAAAGTAAAAAATATCTGTATACGATGCACAATAAGAAGAGTACTCGGAATAAGAGAAAAAAGTTGGCCAAAAAACACCTAAGTGCAACTAATTACAAGATTTATTCGGCTGTGACTTTTGGACCCATGTATCAAGCTGGACACGGCCAAAGTTTTGCGTATAACGCGAAGAAAAAGAGTCTTTACAATGCTAGTTATCGATTAGCAAGTGATCATGATAGTCGAAGCAGACATCCGTTCAGTTTGCAGAAAATTAGTTTATCAAAGTTGCGACCAGTAAAAGTATGGCGGCTTAACATCAGAATGTTGAGGTATGAATATAACGGAGGAAATGTTAAAGCATATCGATA
This sequence comes from Levilactobacillus yiduensis, assembly GCF_024718525.1. NCBI lineage: Bacteria > Bacillati > Bacillota > Bacilli > Lactobacillales > Lactobacillaceae > Levilactobacillus > Levilactobacillus yiduensis. The sequence continues at coordinate 29,716 of NZ_JAMXAZ010000006.1, read as the reverse complement.
TTTACAAATGCATGATCTAACTTTCGATGGGTCTAATAAGTTTTATTTTACCCAAATGTATGGCGGTAAACAGAGACCTAAAAATAGAATGAAAATGTATACCAAAAGAGTTAATGGGAAGAAGTTTATACCCGATCAAAATTTCTACAGAGGTTTTAATAAGTCAGTTGGAAAATCTGCTTATATTTATAAAGGGTACTTAACGGGAAAGTCTGCACATATTAAGCTTATACAGAAGGTATCTAATTCACTGGGAAGTGTGAGTCAAGGCCTTTCGTATGGTAAAACGAAAGAAGGAAGTAGAATATTTATAGTGTATGATAATGCGTATATGTCCTTTCCTATCAAAAAGCTAGGACATAAAATTTCTCAAAAGCAAGTGAATTTTACGGTCTTAAGTTCTAAATTCCATCGCGAATCTGAAGGAATGGGGATAACTGCTCAAGGACATGGGTATCTCATTATGAATAGAATTGCGGAAGCAGCTAGGACAAATCGGACGGTTAATTAACACAAGAAGGGCATAGCAATGAAAAAACGAACAATTATAATTTTAGCGACGTTAGGTATCATTGTCGGGGGATGTGCTAATAGCACATCACAAAGAAATGAAGTATCTGCTAGCAGTTCGAGGGGTTCATCTGAAAACAAAAAATATTTAACAAAATCATCATCAGAGGTTAAGTTTCCAGTTGGAAAAATTGTTTCTCGGGAAAAAATGAATGTTGATGATGCCTATAAAGTGACGAATAAGAAGGCTATTTTTTATCGTAGTTTAAAAGAATTCGGTAAGAAATCGGGATTTTATTCGGATTATCAGACAGTTCATGGTTCTAATTTAACAATCGGTGCTACTGAAAAAATCGTTACTACGAAGGGAACCTATTATCATATGGGGACTTATATTTCCGGTGGCTTTGAAAATGATGTGACTCCAAAAACGGAGAGCAAAGCCTATGAAAATCAAGGATACATTCAGGCAAGTTATGTTACGCCATTTCAGCCAGTAACACGAATCTGGACGTATTCGCAACGCCGTCCTTATTATTTGGCTTATCCTTGCAATCATCGAATTTGGACGAAGCCCGCGTATACAGTTCACTATACGTATATCTCCCATACCTTTGATAGATTGTCACATCAGCAATTGTACGCAACAAAAGAGCTAATTAAGCACAATGGTTCTCACTATGTTTATTTGGAGGCCAAGAATCATAAGTTAGGCTGGGTTTACAAATCACCTAAAGTGTTGGTAAGAGGGAGGTTTGTTGATCCAGGTACAAAACTTCTTAAAAGAAAACAAGGAGAAACCAAGCTGACTCACGTTCAGTCATTGAAATCAACTAAGAACCGTGTTGGTGTCAATGATAGCTTGTCAATGCCGCAACGAGCTTATGTGATTGAGGGAAAAAATCATCAAGTTCGACGGGTTTTAGTCATGGGGATGGATAACCGGCCGACTAAGTTGAGCTTTAAAAAGGGGCGCGTTACCAAACTGATTAGTTATACTTATCGCCGAAAAGTTTGGCGAGTAGTCAAGAACCAAAAGAAATTACGTCATTCATATCTTGCTCATCACACCTATATTGATACGCCGGCTACTAAGACATCATTCTATAATCATAATAGCCGAAAATTATTTAAGAATAAGACAATTGGAGCAGATGGATCAGCAACAACGATTGTGTATCGTAATGGAAAGGTGAAATTTGCTACGCATCCGTACAAAGATATTATCACTTATCCGTACGCCAACTTTAAATAGTTTGGTAAATGAAAAGCAGTTGGGAAGGTTGAGAGGCGAAGAAAATAATCCTCGGAATTTCCTAAATCAAGGGGAAGAAAAATGAAGAATAAGGGTAATTATATTTTTGTATTGACGATGACTTTATTCGTTGCTGGATGTTCGAGTGAAAGTAAACCAACCGTAGCGAGTAGCTCCAGTGAAAAGCCAGTTCAGTCCGTTAAGACTAGTAGTGTGAAGAAAGTATTGCCGGTTGGAGATGTTATTTCCAGTAAATCTAATAATCCAAATATTGCCTATAAGATGGCAAATAAGCGGGTTAAAGTGTACCGCAGCTTAAAGGAGTTTGGAACCAAGGGAGGCGTATATGCTGATTATTTCAGCGTGAATGGAGGGACTTTGGGAGTTGATCGGGTTGTTACGACTACTAAAGGTGTTTATTATCACGTCGTTCAATATACTGTTAGTGAAGCTCATGGTTTTGAAGGGAAGCAAAAGCCAGATTCCTTGGGATACGTCGGTGGTCAGGATCTTCGGCCATTCAAAACGATTAGGTCCGAGTGGATGTATTCTCATAAGAAGCCATATTACGTTGCCGACCCGAATAGTCATCACATTTGGAACCGGCCAGCATATACGGAAGCGTATACTTACGTCACTCACGTCTTCGATCGGTTGACCACCCAGCAGTTGTATGCGACTAAGGAATTGATTACGCATAAGAATCTGCATTATGTGTACTTAGAGACCGCAAAGGGGCGAAAGTTAGGCTGGGTCTATAAGGCTCGGCATACGCTTATTGCGGGGAAATACCGTGATCCAGGAAAACAACTGCTGAAGTTGAAGAAGGGTGAACATCTTGTTACCAAGGTTCAAAGTAAGAAGTCAACGAAAAATCGGGTTGGTGTCAATGATAGCTTATCGTTACAACAGCGCGCTTATTTAGTTAAGAACCAGAAAAACCAGATTGTTAGAGCTCTGGTTATCAGTATGGATAATCGCCCTACCAAGATTTACTTCCGCAACGGACAAGCGGTTAAGGTAAAGACATATAAATATCGGCGCACACTCTGGAAATCGACAACCAATAAGAAAAAGTTACGGAGTAAGTATTTAGCACAGCATGTGGGTTCTTACTTAAGTGTTGCCGCAATTAGTACGCACTTTTACGCTAGCAAGAGTAAAAAATTGGTTAAAGTCTTGACTCTAGGAGCAGATGGCTATTCTTATGTTTTGATTTACCGTAAAGGGCAAGTGAAATTTGTGACTGGCGGTCAGAAAGATAATATTACGTATCCATATCATGAGTACGATTAGTTAACGAAATCAGACGGGACTGGTTATCGGCTCGAATTAGATTTTTGGGTTCGTTGCAGTCTCGTTTACATAAGGTTATAGATTTGGAGAAAGGGGGACGTAAAAATGAAAAAGAGGACAATTATAGTTTTAGCGATGCTGGGCATTGTTATTGGTGGATGTGCAAATGGTACATCTCAAGAAAATAAAGTGTCTGCTAGTAGTTCAAAAAGCTTATCGGAAAGTAAAAGATCAGTAACAAAATCATCATCAGAGGTTGAGTTACCGGTTGGAAATATTATTTCTACCAAACCCAGCAATCCTAACATTGCTTATAAGATGGCAAATAAGCGGGTTAAGTTCTATCGTAGTTTAAGGGAGTTTGGGACTAAAGGCGGTGTATATGCCGATTATATTAGTGAGAAGGGTGAAACTATTGGAATTGACAAGATCATCACAGCGACTAAGGGCGCTTATTATCATGTCGTTATGTATACAGTAAGTGAAGCTCACGGTTTTGAAGGGAAACAAAAACCGGATTCCTTGGGATACGTCGGTGGTCAGGATCTTCGGCCATTCAAAACGATTAAGTCCGAGTGGGCGTATGCCCATAAGAAGCCATATTATGTTGCTGACCCGAATAGTCATCGCATTTGGAACCGACCGGCGTATACGGAAGCATATACTTATGTCACTCACGTCTTCGATCGGTTGACCACCCAGCAATTGTATGCGACTAAGGAACTGATTACGCATAAGAATCTGCATTATGTGTACTTAGAGACCGCAAAGGGGCGAAAGTTAGGCTGGGTCTATAAGGCTCGGCATACGCTTATTGCGGGGAAATACCGTGATCCAGGAAAACAACTGCTGAAGTTAAAGAAGCATGAACATCTCGTCACCAAGATTCAGAGTAAGAAAGCAACGAAGAATCGTGTCGGTGTTAACGATAGTTTATCGCTACAACAACGCGCTTATCTGGTTAAGAACCAGAAAAATCAAATTGTTAGAGTACTGATTATCAGTATGGATAATCGCCCCACTAAAATTTATTTCCGCAATGGACGAGCGGTTAAGGTAAAGACCTATAAGTATCGGCGAACGCTCTGGAAATCAACAACCAATAAGAAAAAATTGCGAACAAAGTATCTCGTACAACATGAATATGATTACCTCACTGTTGATGCCACTCGAAGCCGCTTCTACTCAACTAAAAATAAGAAATTAGTTAGATTGGAAACGTTAGGCTTTGATGGTGGGGGGTACGTTGATGTCTATCGGAATGGTCATGTGAAGTTTTTTACGGATGTTGACGAGGATAGTATTACTTACTCGATTGATGATTATAAGTAGATAAACTTGTTGTCGATAGATAGTTGATTTCTTGATTGGGACGAGGGAGGGTGGCAGGATGCAGAAAAAAACAATCGTAGCATTGGTTCTACTGGTCCCTGTCGAGTTGTCATACGAAATAATATAATTTTGATGTGTTTCTAAACGAGCTCGTAACGATTATTGTTGCGGGCTTTTTATTTACCAATTTTTCGCATTAAAATCGATAACCCACATGTCAAATTAATTAAGCAGCAATCTTTTTAACTGAATTGACATTATTTAAAACTATTAGTTGACGAGTGCAATTCTTGGGGATAAAATATTAATAATTTCATTGTATAAATGGCATAACTCGTTAGATAAACGGCTAAATGACGGGGATTGAAATACAATTTGGTGTCACAAATTAAAATTAGTCGCGTTATTTGACTTGTGCATTAAAAAGACTAGGGCAGTAGACAAATTGAAAAATTTGTTTAGATGTTTAGGGAGTGGCATCCCTTCCTTAAAAGGGGTAAGGACTAATGCAGACGAAGAAACATTATAAAATGTACAAGGATGGGAAGCACTGGGTTATTGCAGCGGTAACGGTTGCTGCCATGGGATTAGGAGCCATGGTTAGTCAAGGCACGGTCGTTCATGCGGATACGACAACGGTGCCAACTACCGATGAAACACCAACGACTGGGTCGGCAACAACTGAGAAGACTGTCGCCTTGAAAAACGCGGGCGATAACGGGAAACAAGCCACGCCGCAGTCAGACGAACAAACCACATCAGATACGGCAAACGAGGAGACGTCAAGTACGCCTGACGATACTGAGGGGTCAGGGACCACAGAACCGACTCATGTGTCTGATTCGCCGGTAGTAAGCGACACAGCAGGATCAGGTACTACGAAATCACCATCGATCGTGGCGACGGATACTGCACATGATACTGATGGGACTGCTCAGGACGATGCTGATTCGGCAAACAATGCTTTGAACAAGGATACAACGTCAGATTCAACGACTGAGACCAATGTTGATGAAAGCCCAACAGCTAATGGCCCACACACGAATGTTGATGAGGCGTCTACTGAGCAAGACGTAGAAAAAACCTCACCAATTTATTTGATGAGGTAATCATATCGTGTTGTAGCCGCCAATCATAGACGGTCAGTTATTAGGTGCCTACGTTGAAACTATCAGCTTGTGATAAGTGTGCAATGGATTTCTATGAAGGGATAATATATTTTGAGTTGATTGAAAATGGTGAGTTTAAATGGTTTACGACTATGATTACACCTAAAAATATGCTATAGTAACGGCATATAACAAGGTGAAAAGTAGACATAGTGTTTAAAATAATTGTGAAATTCGGTCCAGAAAGTAGCCCTAACATCAATTTGCATTATGGGTAAGGACAGGTAATCAGTGACTGTGCCGACAAAATAAGCATCCGTTAATTTGTTGATGACTAGAACCGCATTAGTGAGAAATGATTGTTGAATTGGTAAGGATTGCGCGCTAACTCGGTGTCACAAATAGCAGTTAGTTGCACCGACCAGTTGAGCCACTAAAATACAAGTTGAGGCAGTAATAACCCAATCATTTAGTTGATGAGCACTAGGCTTTGGGGGACAAAGAACTCCAATTGTGAGAGGGGTAAGCAGCGATGCAAATGAAGCAGCATTACAAAATGTACAAGGATGGCAAGCACTGGGTTTTCGCGGCGATTACGGTTGCTGTGATGGGGCTTGGCGCGATGACTGATCAGGAGATTGCTCATGCGGATACCACAGCGGGTACAAGCAGCAGTCAAGTGGGGACAACGACAAACGCAAGTGCAACGGCCAAGAGCGTGGCATTGACGACGAGTGAAAATGTTACCACGAATGCACAATCGGTGGCGGCAGCTGGAAATTCAACTGCGAGTGGGTCTTCCGTTACGGCTGGCGACATGAACGCGGACGGTGCGGCTGAAACGGCAACTAGTCACGCCGCGGAGACTGATGCCGATACGGAAGGTTCTGTGAGTTCAGCGCCAACGAACAGCTCAGCCGCGTCAGAAGAGACATCTTCCAGTCAGCCTGAAGAGCCAACATCCTCAGCGCCAGCGGACGACGACGCAACGACCAATGCGCCGACCGTCAATGCAGAAAGTGACGCACCAGCTAGCCAAGCATCAGCATCATTAGCTGATGACCAAGCCCAATCGGCCGTAGACGCAACATCACTTGGCTCTCAGTCTGGTACAGGGGCCAGCACTGACAAGACAACGACGCCGACCAGTGGGGCACCAGTGATGGCCATGGCGGCATCCTTTACCTCAATGGCAGCGACGTTGCCAGCAACGGACCAGAGTGACTTTACCTTCACGAATAACGCTGATGGGACGGTGACCTTAGCCGGCCTATCCGGGGAAGTGTTGCCGAGCACCGTGGTGATTCCGACAACGATGACTGATGCCAACGGTGTGAGCCATAACGTGACGGCAATTGGTGAGGGTGCGTTCTTTAACCAACCGAGTTTGACGCAGAATATGGCAACGTTGGTTATTGGAAACGGTATCACGTCAATTGGGGCGTACGCGTTTGGCTATCTGAATAATATTCAGGTTGTCGATCTTAGTGAGAACCATACGCTGACTAATATTGGCGAAGGCGCTTTTGTGAGCACGGGGATTTACGACCTGAGTTTACCGGAAACCGTCCAAACGATTGGGCCGAGTGCCTTTGAGTTTAATGAAAATTTGTCGAGCGTCAACTTCAGTCAAGCTACCCAACTGCAGTCGATTGGGGATTTGGCCTTTGCTGGGGATCCTAATTTAACGCTCTTAAACATCCCCACCTTAACGACGATGGGGACCGCCGCCTTTGCGGGTGACACGGGCTTAGTGTCAGTCACTCTGGGGGATGGTGTCCAACAAATTGGCGATTATGCCTTTTCAACTTACCAAGCCGGGGATAACATCTTTAATGCGGATACGTCATTAGCCGTTCTGAACTTGGGTAACGGTCTGCAAACGATCGGTAATTATGCTTTTACCTATGATGGCGGTATCACGGAGGTTGACTTCCCCGCTAGTTTGCGGAGCATCGGTGATTTTGCCTTTGGGGCCATGACGACGAAAGATGCGGATGGCAATACCAACGGCGGCTTGACCCTGGTGACGTTTGCCCCGGACAGTCAGCTGCAAACGATTGGCAATTCGGCCTTTATTTATGATACTCAATTGGATAACGTGACCTTACCCGCTAGCTTGGTAAGTATCGGCAGTCAGGCTTTTCTGGCGAACTCGTCATTGAGTAGCATCAATTTACCTGCTAGCTTAGTCACGGTTGGGGCCAACGCCTTCACGTATGACGCGGCGCTCCTTACCGTTGATACTAGTGAAGCGGCGGCGCTGACGACCATTGAGACTGGCGCGTTTGAATATGCGGGGCTCACCGGGACATTGCAGCTGCCCGCAACGTTAACGACCATTGGAGATTTAGCTTTTGCGGGGAATCATTTAGAAAAGATACAGTTAAACACAAACTTGGCGACGATTGGCAATAATGCCTTTGCCTACAACGCGCTGGCTGGTGACCTTGACTTAACAGGGACGGCTATCACGACAATTGGTGAAGAAGCCTTCTTCGGCAACCAGCTGACGAGTGTTCAGGTGCCCACGAGCACGGCGGTGGGGACTGATGCCTTTAGCTACAACCGAATCAATGCGCTAACGGTTGGCGCGGGTAACGCTAGTTTGGCGCTCAACCAGACAGTCACGGTCTTCACTAGCAGAAATCAACTCAAAACGATCGATGATTTATTTACAACTCAGATTGGGGCGGCAACCAATGCTGACCTGAAACTGACTGGTTTGACCAATGGCGTCACTGAAAACAATGGCCAGTTTACGATTCCTGATGGCGTGAACACGTTTACGTTTAACTGGACCCTGACTGACAGTACGGGCCTGACGTATAGTGGCCAGTACCAGGTTGTGTTAAATGACCCTAAGATTCAAGTGGCCAATTCAACGGTTTGGTACGGTGATAGCTGGTCTCCTAGCGATAACATTGTTTCTGCAACGATGACGGACGGTACGGCGATTCCTGAAAGCGAGTGGGACAACTTTACCGTGACGATTACCGATATGGACGGCCAGCCGGTCACTGACGAGGATGGGCGGACAGTCACGGCTGATACCATGACCCAGACGCCAGGAACCTACCAAGTCACCTATAGTTACGAAGGTGAATCAGCGACGGCCATTATCACGGTGCAAAAGCGCCAAGCCAATTTCCAACTGACAGGAAGTGCGACGGTCACCTACAATGGACAGACACCCGTGCTTGACGGAACGGGGTATACCGTGACGTTTAGTAACGGCTTTGTCTACACGTTAAAGGCGGGGGACTTGGAAATAATTCCGAATGTTAGCTCGGGTAGTACCAGCGACGCGGGAGAGTATGCGGTCGTGATCGATGATGCTACAATTGAACGGACACTAGCGGAAACACCAGCTGGTAATTTGTTCGATTGGAGCTCGCTGGGCTCGACGGCGACTCTGACGATTGTGCCAGCGGAATTGACCGTCACGGTACCCAACACCCAAAAGGCGGCCGGTACAACGGATCCCGCGTTCGCCTTAACGACGACGATGGCTAATCAGGTCGTCACTGACTCAGGACTAACGATTACCCGACAACTCGGTGAAACGGCTGGCACGTATCAGTATGTGGTCAATAGACAAGGGTTGAACCCGAATTATCAGGTCAGCACGATAACGTTGCCCACTGGATTAACGATCAATCCGGTCGCCGCAACGTTGATTGCCAGTGATTACACCATGACTGTCGGCGGTGCGACACCAACGGTTGTTAATTTTAAGGCGGTTGCCACTGATACAAATGCGTTGCCAGTTTCTGCCAGTGAGATCACCCTGAACCTGGGGACGGCAGACCTGACCCAGGCCGGCGATTATCCGGTGACGTTGACTTATGATGGGGTCACACAAACAGTCACCTTACACGTGGTGGCACCAACGACCGGTGGCGGTGGGTCAACCACTGATCCAAGTACGCCGGATGTGACTGACCCAACTGAGCCAAGCACACCTGATCCAACAGATCCGACTGACCCAGTTGACCCGACTGATCCGGCCCCAGACGTTGACCACGTCACGAATGACAAAGGTGTTAAGAAGGGCGCTGGCGCCACGATTGACATTCAGGCCAAGCGTAGCGCACAGGGCATCCTAAAGCGCCGGACTGGCGGTATTGGCGCTGTCATTCAGCCAGATTCACCTGCAGGCAAACCAGCGACAGCTACGACAACCTTAAAACGAGGCGGTGATGGCGCGATGATTCAAGCGGCGAAGGTAGCCAAGGTATCCGGTCGCCGCTCAGATGCGGTTAAGGCGTCCCTGACGGATGAACATGCCACGAACTTGCCACAGACCAACGAAACGCCTACAACTTGGTGGACGGTCTTGGGCATCTTGTTTGGTGGGTTAGGCATAGCTGGTTTGCGGAAGCGTCGTCATCAATAAAAGCGGTGAACTGCCGCGTATCAGCAATAGTCATTAAACGTTGCCATTCCAGTGAGGTTCTTGCTAGCTTCGTGGGGGTGACGTAACCAGATTCTCTGGCTAACGCAGGCGATGGGTGTGGACTAAGTTAATGGCCACAATCCCCGTCAGCTAGGTGTTAGCAGGGGTTCTTGCACCGACGACTTTTAGGATTAAACCCAAAAATGGTCTCACTATCATCATCGATGACAGTGAGACCATTTTGTTGTGATGGGTAGTTCATTACATTAAAATCTTTGACAGAAAGTCTTTGGCCCGGTCCGTTTGGGGATTGCTGAAGAACTCATCCGGGGTGTTGTTTTCCTGGATGTAACCGTCGGCCATGAACCAGACGCGGTCGGCGACGGACTTGGCAAAGCCCATTTCGTGGGTGACCACGACCATGGTCATGCCTTGTTTGGCAAGTTCTTGCATAACGTTTAAGACTTCACCGACCATTTCAGGGTCCAAGGCTGACGTGGGTTCGTCGAACAGCATGACCTTGGGATCCATCGCCAGGGCCCGCGCAATGGCGACCCGTTGTGCTTGGCCACCGGAGAGACTGGCTGGGAAGGCGTCGGCGTGGTCGTCCAAGTTGACTTGCTTCAAGAGCTCGTGAGCCTGCTTGGTTGCCGTGGCGTCATCGACGTGCTTGACCTTCATCGGGGCCAGTTTGATGTTTTCCAGCACCGTCATGTTCGGGAAGAGGTTGAAGCCTTGAAAGACCATCCCCATTTGTTCCCGCAGTTCGTTGACGCGCTTGTCATCCAAGGTAGTCAGGTTCTCGCCGGCAAAGTCGACTTCACCACTGGATGGGTGTTCCAAGAGGTTCAGGCAGCGGAGGAAGGTGGACTTCCCACCACCAGAAGGGCCAATGACGACGATGACTTGCCCAGGATCGACTTGTTCCGTGATATCTTTTAACACTTGGTTGTCGCCGAAATGCTTGGCGAGATTTTTAACCTCAATAATGGGTTTAGTCATGTTGCATTCTCCTTTCGAAGTAGTTCAGTAGACGAGACGCCGTGAAGGTCAAGACGAAGTAAATGACCATGATGACGGCGATTGGGGCAACTCCCCGGTAGGTGTCAGACCGCACAATGTTGCTTTGGAAGATCAGTTCGGAGACCCCAATGATGGAGACGATGGAACTGTCCTTGATCAGTGTAATGAATTCGTTTCCGAGTGATGGCCAGATATTCTTCAAGGCTTGTGGTAAGACTACGTAACGCATGGTAGCGCCACTGGACATCCCTAAGGAACGAGCGGCTTCGGTTTGGCCGTCGTCCACGGAGTTGATCCCACCCCGAATGTATTCGGCGATGTAGGCACCGGAGTTCAGGGAGATGGCGATAATCCCAGATGTCAGGGCTGGTAGGTTAACGATGAGACCTAAGCCAAAGTAAACGAACATAACTTGGACCATCATTGGCGTGCCCCGAATAAATTCAACGTAGGCCGTGGCTAACCACCGCAGGGCAGTCTTGAAGACGCCACCGCGAGCCATCCGGGCAAGGGATAAGAGGACCCCTAAGATGAACCCGAAGAAGACGGAGCAGACCGTGATGATCAGGGTGTATTCAACCCCGGTCAGGAAGGCTTTCCAGTAATGGAGCATGCTGGTGTTAACGGTGTTGGTCTTTAAATATTTCCCAGCAGCGGGCAGGTAGTCCTTGTTGACCAAGTCTTGCTTCTTGATCTGGTCGACGGACTTGTTGGCGGCCTTGACCAAAGATGTAGACCCCTTGGCAAAGGCGGCGGAAGCGCTGGTGTCAGAAGCACTTAAATCAAAGTTACTAGGGATGGCAGCTAATTCCTTGTTGTTAGCCACGTAGGCTTGCGCGGATGGCTTTTCCATAGCGACCCCTTGGATCTTGTGGCTTTGCAGCGCTAAGATCAGGTCGGACACGGAGGTCATGCCTTTCACGGTCGTGCCGCTGGTTTGTTTCTTAGATTCATTGTACATGGTTGACCCGGTCTGTGCACCGATGGTCTTGCCCACGAAAGAATCCTTGTCCTTATAGATGCCCTTGTCACTCTTGTTGATGACAATACTGTAGCCACCTTGGTAGTAGGTGTGGGTGAAGTCGACGTTCTTCCGCCGTGCGGGCGTCGGGTTCATCCCGGAGATGACCATGTCGACCTTGCCTGTTTGCAGGGCGACTAATAAGGAATCAAAGGACATGGACTTGACCTCAAGCTTGACGCCCAAGTCCTTGGCAATCTTTTCCCCAACGGCAACGTCCATGCCGACGATCTTGGTCTTGCCGTGGACCGTGGCTTGGAATTCGTAAGGTGGGTAATCGGGCGAGGTCCCCATGACCAGCGTCCCCTTCTTTTGGACCTTGGCAAGTGAGTTGTCGCTGGCGGCATTGGCCGTCGTGGTGGTCATGGTGGCAACACCCGTGACCAACGTCAACATCAGAGCAAGGAATAATACCAATCTCTTTTTCATATAAAAGCTCCTCAATATTTTTGTTGTTGCCCTTGATTATAGCTGGTTTCGTTTATTTATACAAGATTTATTTTGAAAAATCAGTTTTTATACATAAATTATTCGAATATTCAGTAGTAATTGCCCGATCTAAAGCAAATTGGTGTGTATTTTATACATTTTTTATTGAATATAGAATAAATGAGCTAGGCAATTGAACACAACGGGAGTAAGTGCTAATATGAACAGTGTCTGTTTTATACGGAACGGATATCTAATAAAATTTTAGAAAAGAGGAGTTACGATGTCAGGACATTCTAAATGGCATAACATCCAGGGCCGGAAAAATGCTCAGGATGCAAAACGTGGAAAAATCTTCCAAAAAATCTCACGTGATTTGTACCAAGCTGCAAAAGCAGGTGGTCCTGATCCCGACGGTAACCCTCAACTTCGTTTGGAAATGGACAAGGCGCGGGCAGCTAACATGCCTAAGGAAAACATCAAGCGGGCTTTAGACAAGGCCTCTGGTGTTGGTGGCGCCAAGTTCGAAGAAATCACCTACGAAGGCTACGGTCCAGCCGGGACAGCGATCATGGTTGCTGCCTTAACGGATAACAAGAACCGGACGGCTGCGGCTGTGCGTTCTGCCTTCACGCATCATGGTGGCTCACTAGGTGCAGCGGGTTCCGTTTCATACATGTTTGATCGTAAGGGATACATTGTTATCCTGCGTGACGGCTTGGATACGGATGAAGATACGATGTTGATGGATGCTTTAGACGCCGGGGCGGACGACATGGAAACCACGGACGAAGAGTTCAAGATTTACACGGATCCTTCGAGTGAAGTTGCAGTCCGGGACGCCTTACAAGATAAGGGCTACAAGCTCGACACTGCTGAAGTTCGGATGTTCCCACAAAACACGACTGAAGTGCCAGAAGCCAAGGCTTCTCAATACCAAGGTTTAATCGACGAGTTGGAAGACAATGACGATGTTTCCGATATTTACGAAGCAGCCGTTTTGCCAGAAAACGTTGAAGACTAAATTCTGAAAGAAGATTCCTACGGGGGTCTTCTTTTTTTTCGCAAAAAATAAAAAAATCCACCACCTTTTGGCGTAGTTAACTTAAAGCGACTAAATGAGGAGGGTGACTCTTGCAAACCATCATCAACGAGTTGCTGGCTGCGGCGATTGCGCAACGGGCCAGCGACGTCTACATTTTGCCTCAAGCCAAGACCTATCAGATTCGTCTGCGCCATGCGACTGGGCTGGTGGCGTGGCGGACGCTGCCATTTGTTCGCGGGCAACAGGTCATCAGCTATTTCAAATTTCACGCGAACATGACGGTCAGTGAAAGCCGACGACCGCAAGTGGGAGCTATGACCTGGCCGGGGGACGTGCCCATTGAGCTGCGGTTCTCAACGGTTGGGGACTTTGCCAACCGCGAATCACTGGTGCTGCGGTTGATCTATCCGTATGCGCTCACGGCTAGTGCCTATTTGGTGCCCGCCCAGGAACGCCAGCTTCAGCAGGTTGCCAGTCGGCGGGGGTTGGTCTTACTGGCCGGGCCGACGGGAGCAGGGAAGACCACGACGCTTTACAACATCGCCAGTCAGTTAAGCGAGACGGCAGTGGTCTTGACCGTGGAGGACCCGGTTGAAATCAAGGAACCGCGGTTCATGCAGTTGCAGGTGAATCCGGCCGCGGGGATGACCTATGAGGCGTTGATCAAGGTCGGCTTGCGGCATCGTCCGGATGTCTTTATTGTTGGTGAGATTCGTGATGCCGCCACGGCCCAAGCGGCGATTCGGGCGGCACTCAGTGGCCACTTGGTCCTGAGCACGGTCCACGCCCAACACGCCGCGGGCGCCATCAGCCGCTTGCAAGACCTGGGCGTGGCCAATCAGCAGTTACGCCAGGTCCTGACCGCCAGCTGTTACCAGCGATTATTGCCACGCTTGGCGGGTGGCCCGGCGGTGTTATTAGACCTGTTACACGGTGAACAGTTATGGACGACCACACAAATGACGGAAAGGTGGCAGCAAAATCTTGATGAAGCAGTTCGCACCCATCAAATCTCTACGGCAACGGCGCAGCAATTTCAATTCGGGTAAGTGGTCGCTGGCGACCCAGGCTCGGTTTTGCCAACTATTGGCCGATCAACTGGCCAGTGGGTTTTCACTGCAACAGGCAGTCACTTTTCTCCGTACGGTCGATGGCCGCTTTCCCGCTGATCTGCAAGGCGTCGAGGCCGGATTACAAAACGGCGAGGCTCTGGTCGACTTGCTAACGCCGCACCTACAGGCCAACGTGTGCTTTCAGCTGCGGTTGACGACCACGTATGGCGACTTGGGACCGGCACTGGCAGAGGCGGCTAGTTTCTTGCGCCTACTGGCAACACAACGGCAAAAATTGCGGCAGCTGCTGGCGTATCCGGTGGGGTTATTCCTGGGGATGATCGGCTTATTTGCGACCCTGCAGGTGGGAATCTTACCACAGCTCCAGCAAGGCCTAGCGCCCAGTGTGCCGGTGACGGGGGCTTGGCGGCAATATCTCTGGCTGGGTGGTCTGGGGTTAGGGGGTCTGGGTGTGGTGACTGGCGCCAAATGGTGGCGGCGACAGCCGAGTCTGCGCTTGGCCAGCCTGTATTTACGGCTGCCGTTGGTGGGGCCGATTTTGCGGGCATACTATGGATACTACCTGACGGCCAATCTGAGCCAGTTGATCCGCAGTGGGTTGAGCGTGAAGCAAATGCTGACTATCTTACATCAGCTACCAGAACGGGCCTTGCTGTACCAACTGGCCGAGGTGCTCACGCGCCAATTGACGGTGGGCCGCTCACCGGTTGGCTGGTTACGTCGCCAGGACTTTATTCCCAGTCAAGTGGTAGTCTTTCTCAGCAAAGGTAGTACACCGCCACAGTTGGCCCGGGAGCTACAGGCCTTTAGCCAACTCCAATACCGTGAGTTGGTGCGCCGGCTGGAACGGGGCCTCGCGTTGGTTCAGCCGGTGTTATTGGGCGTAGTGGCACTCTTGATTGTGGGCGCCTATCTCAGCTTACTGTTGCCAATGTATCAAGACTTACAGGGGGTCTATCATGATTAGACGACGCCAGGGCTTTACCCTAGTGGAAATGACGATTGTGTTATTCATTATTTCATTACTGATTCTCGTCATCTTGCCGAACTTGAACAAGCAACGCCAGCGGGCCAACCAGATTCACGGCCACGCGATGGTCACGGTGGTTCAGGGCCAGGTGACGGCGTACTTGGAGGATCATCCCGGCCACCATGCCGTGACCTATGACGTGCTGACTAAGGAGCGGTACTTGACGACGGACCAAGCCAAACGCGCACAGGAAGAACACATCAAGATTGTCGACGAACGAGTCGTGACCGATGAGAAGTAGGGGCTTTACGTTGCTGGAAACACTGCTGGTTCTGGTCATCGTGACGGGCTTGACCACGTTGGTCAGTTTTCAGGGGACGCCACACCGGGCATTAATGACCGAGCGGGCGTTTTGGCCGGCCTGGCAGCGGATGTGGACGGCTGGACGGTAGCGTGCCAGACAGCAACGGGTACAGTTGGTAGCTGAGGTTCAGTCAAGTCAGCATCAAGTGGTCCTAGTGACGGCCAAGACGGCCCAAGTGGTTGGTCGGCTGCGCATCCCACCGACCTTGCAGCTACAAGGGGACAGTGGGCGTTGGCTAATTTATACGTCGGGGGCGTCCAAGGCCCAAACGCTCCGCTGGTATAGCACGGTCAGCCATCAGTATCTCAAACAAACTTTTCAACTAGGAGGCGGTATCTTTTATGTGGCAGTTGATCAAGCGTGAGCGTCGGCGGGGATGGATCCTCCCCGATGCCTTGTTGGCGATGAGCGTGGTGGCGACCAGTGTCATGCTGGCCCAGGGGTTCTTACAGACGACCCACCACTTGGAACAGCAACGCCAAGTCCACCTCCAGCAAGTCCGGCATCAACATGACGTGGCCTTGCAACACTGGTTGGCGGCGCAATGAGAAAACGGCAGGGATTTACCTTGATTGAAGCGCTGCTGGCGTTAGTGATCACCGCAGGCCTCTTTATCCTGGTCAGCGGGGTCGGCCGGGCCTTCTTGCGACCGATTCAGCGCGACCCCATCGCCTGGTATCAGGTCGTTCAGGCACTTGAACAAGACGGGCGTTACCGTTTGGTGCGGACCAGTGATGAAGTGTTAGTGGTCCGTGACCAGCAAGAAAATCGTGAGGTCGCGCTACGGGTCGATAGCAAGCGGACCCTCAAGCTGACCAACGTCAACCGGCACGGCTATTATCCGCTATTGCGAGACGTGACGGCGATTCATTGGGAAACACTGAAGTTGGGAGTGGTTAGATTAAAACTCAAACAAGCCGGTCTACCGGTACAAACGACGCTGGTCGATCTGCGCGGCATCAGGGGTTCTTGACCTTATGGGCGCTGTTCTTTTTGATGAGTGTGAGCTTGTTCATTAGCTTGGTCGGTGTAGGACTGACGGCGAGACGCGAGACGACGCGCCAACTTGAACAAGATTTTCAAGCGAGTACCCGCACGATTGCCAAACAGACTAGTCAGCATGTGAAAAAACGGCATAGCTTCCGGCGTTCCAAGCCGCTAAAACAGGATTCTCCGCAAAGATTGCTTGAATAACGTTCGAAAAATCGGTAGTATAGATAGCGGATACAATGTGTTATGGAATATTCACAAGGAGGCGAAGCGTGCTGTCACAAGAACAGACTGAAGCGCTCTTTAAGGTCCTCGATGAGTCGACCACGACCTTACAAGCAGCACTAAGCACATCTTATTTAGATGCGTTCGTTGAGACGGGAGATAACCTCCTGAACGGACAAGTTCAAGTTGAAGACGGTCGCCCTGATCAGGAGACCGTGGCAAAACTGACCGACCTTTATCAACAGGCCGATTGGCAAAGCTTTGATAGCGAAACGGTTCGGCGAGCGGTGCAATTGGCCATGCTCAAGGCAATTCGCATCGACGAAATCCAAGCCAATCATCAGTTAACGCCTGATACGATTGCTTACATTATGGGGTACCTGGTGACCCGCCTGGAAAAGGGCAAGACACACTTGACCTTACTGGATCTGACGGTAGGGACGGGCAACTTGTTAACCGCCGTGATTTCACAGCTAAAAGGTGTGGTGACTGGTAAGATTGACGCGTACGGGGTGGATAACGACGATTCCATGTTAGCCATCGCACAGACGTCCAGTGACCTGCAACGGGTCCCAGTGGAACTCATCCACCAAGACGCCTTGGAGCGGTTACTGGTCCCAGCCAGTGATTTGATCGTGGCTGACTTACCGATCGGCTATTACCCGGTTGACGACAATGCGGTTAATTTCCATACCGCAGCCAAGTCCGGACACACCTACGTGCATCATTTGCTCTTGGAACAAGCGTTGAATCAACTGACACCAGGCGGCATTGGCGTCTTCTTGGTGCCATCGCAGCTGTTCCAGAGTGAACAAGCCCCTAACTTACTGAAGTGGCTCCCCAATAACGCTTACTTACAAGGGTTATTGAACCTGCCAAGTGAGCTATTTGCTAACGCCAACGCCCAAAAGGCCATTCTGATCTTACAGAAACCCGGGGCTGGTGCTAAGCAAGTTGAACAAGTCATGTTGGGAGAGTTCCCATCATTTAAGAATCAATCAGCGTTCCAAAAGTTTGTTGCGGAAATCGTCCAGTGGGAAGAACAAAATCTGCTGACGGATCGCACATAAAAGGAGAAATACCACATGGGAAAATCATTAGCAATTAACGCCGGCAGCTCGACTTTAAAGTTCAAGTTATTCCAAATGCCTGAAGAAACGGTCATTGCCGAAGGTGCCATTGACCGGATCGGTCTGGGTAACTCATTAGTCGAAATCAAATACGGTGACGGCCAAAAGTACGAAACGCATGAAGACATCAACGACCACAGTGCCGCTATCCAATTGATGTTAGACCAATTGACGGCCCTTAATATCATCACGGACTTCAACGAAATTACTGGGATTGGTCACCGGGTCGTTGCCGGTGGGCAAGACTTCAAGGATTCTGCCGTCATTACCGATGATGTCTTACAAAAGATCAAGGACCTGTCCGAATACGCACCACTGCACAACCCAGCCGCTGTCTTGGGCATCGAAGCCTTCAAGAAGATTTTGCCTAACGTGCTGAGTGTCGCGGTCTTTGATACGTCATTCCATACGTCCATGCCACAAGAAAATTACATGTACGCGATTCCTTACGAATACTACGAAAAGTTTGGGGCACGGAAGTACGGTGCCCACGGAACGAGCCACCGTTACGTCGCTGGCCGGGCCGCTGCCATGTTGGGCAAGCCATTGAAGGACTTGAAGCTGATCACGATGCACCTGGGTGCCGGTGGTTCTATCACCGCTATCAAGAATGGTAAGTCATACGACACGTCCATGGGCTTCACGCCACTGGCCGGAATCGAAATGGCTACCCGTTCTGGGGATATCGATGCATCCTTAGTTGCTTACTTGATGGAAAAACTCAATATCGACAAGCCTAACGACATGATCAATATCTTGAACAAGAAGTCTGGTTTGATTGGTGTTTCCGGTGTTTCCGCTGATATGCGTGACTTGGAAAAGGTTCAAGCCAAGAACCCACGGGCTAAGTTGGCACGTGACATGTTCATCAACCGGATCGTCCGTTACGTCGGCGCTTACCTTGCTGAATTAGGCGGCGCAGATGCCATCGTCTTCACGGCCGGTGTTGGTGAAAATGATATTATGATTCGCCAAGAAGTCGCTGACAAGTTGGCTTACTTTGGTATTGCCGTTGACCCTGAAAAGAATGATATTCGTGGGGTTGAACGTGACTTGAGTAAGGAAGGGTCAAAGATCAAGACCTTACTGATCCCAACCGATGAAGAATTAATGATCGTTCGTGACATCGAACGTTTACGTAAATAATGAGTCTATTGACTGCTGTCCTGGATGGGGCGGCAGTCTTTTTTTGGCTGACGCAGGCTCCTGGTTGCACTAATTTTACGGATAGAACACTATCATTCCAGAAATTAATACGCTAAGTCTACTTTCTTGCTTGCAGTCTGTCGTTGCTAACGGTTAACGCGCAACCAAATTAAAGGTGCCCAGCACCCCAACAAGTGGTGTTCACTGATAGATGAACAACTTTCACCTAAAACAAATAAAGGTGACGTAAAGTGGTTTACACCGGGACGCAAAGCTATTTAATTTACCGAACCAACCAGTGCGGGTACTGGCATTCCCCCTTTGGCAGTGTATAATGAATTTCAACAAAGGGGCGATTAAGATGAAAAAAAGTCAAGTGAATGATAACCAAGAGTTCTCACGTGGCCTTCAGAGTCGTCACGTCCAACTGATTGCGCTGGGGGGCACAATCGGGACGGGGCTATTCTTGGGGGCCGGCCAATCGATTCACCTTGCAGGACCATCCATCGTGTTGGCTTACCTGGTGACCGGGGTGATGTGTTTCCTACTAATGCGGGCGTTAGGGGAGCTACTGCTCTCAGACTTGAATGCCCATTCTTACATTGATTTTATCCAACGCTATTTAGGTGACAACATGAGTTTCGTGGCGGGCTGGACTTACTGGGTCTGCTGGATCACAATTGCCATGGCCGAGATCACCGCGGCCGGCCAATACATGCAGTTCTGGTTCCCGCACCTGCCACAGTGGGTGACCGGGTTAGTCCTGTTAGGAATTCTGTTGACGCTGAACTCCGTGACCGTCAGTGCCTTTGGCGAAACGGAATTCTGGTTTGCCATTATCAAAATTGTGGCGATCGTGGCCTTGATCTTAGCCGGAGCCTACATGGTAGCCGTGCACTATCCAACGCCAGCGGGGCACGCCAGCGTCGCCAACCTGGCTACGGGCGGCTTCTTTGCCCACGGTGCCAAGGGCTTCTTCCTGTCATTTCAAATGGTACTCTTCAGTTTTGTCGGTATTGAAATGGTGGGGATGACCGCTTCCGAAACGGCTAATCCCAAGAAGGTCTTGCCTAAGGCGATTAACGAAATTCCGATGCGAATCATCCTGTTTTACCTGGGCTCCTTGTTAGCCCTGATGTGCATCTACCCTTGGCAAGCCGTGTCACCAACCAGCAGTCCCTTTGTTCAGGTCTTCAAGAACGTGGGTATTCAATCGGCGGCGGCCGTCATCAACTTCGTGGTCTTGACCGCGGCGGCTTCGGCCTGCAACAGCTCGTTGTTCACAACTGGGCGGATGCTGTTCTCACTGACGTACCAAGGTAAGAGTCGCTTTGCGAAGCACATGGGGACCCTGTCCCGCGCCCAAGTGCCGGTGCCCGCACTGCGGTTCTCCACGCTGATCATCGCGGTATCTGTCTTCTTGAACTTCATCATGCCGGGCCACGTCTTCGCGTTTGTCTCCAGTGTGGCGACGACTTGCTTCCTGTTTATCTGGGGAGCTATCGTGGTGGCCCATCTGAAATTCAAGCGGCAACAGCTGGCAGCCGGAATCACCAACAAGTTTCACCTGCCACTGTTCCCGTGGAGTGATTACTTCATCTTGGCCTTCCTGGCAATGGTCGGGATCGTCTTACTCTTCAGAACGGACACGTTGGTTGCCCTGATTGGGTCCGTGGTCTGGTTAGTGGCGTTAAGCATTGGTAAATACCTGAAGGACCGGCGCGCGGCCGAACATACCGTCTCCGTGGGTTCGGATGAGTCTAATTTAAAATAAACGGACAGGGGGTCAGGACAAGCTAGTTCTGGCCCTTTTCGTCTATCTGAAATAAGGTCAAAACAAGGGGCCTAAGCCAGCGAAAAACCAGTGGAAGTGCTAGGATAGGAAGTGAGTCGAAACAAATTTTAGGCGGCTGAACAGGACGCCGTCACAGATTGAAAAGTTAATGAAACAGAGGGTGTGGCAAATGAAACAAGTAACGATTGACGGGCAACAGGTCCCAGCGATTGGCATCGGCACGTGGCACATGGGTGACCGCCCAGCCCAGCGAGAAACGGAGATTGCGGCCATTCAGGCTGGCATCGCGGCAGGTGCCCGCGTAATCGACACTGCGGAGATGTACGGTTCCGGCCGGGCAGAGAACCTGGTAGGCGAGGCTTTGGCCCCGATTAACCGGCAAAAGCTCTACCTCATTTCCAAGGTGCTACCCGAAAATGCGTCACGGCAACGGATGGCCACCAGCCTTGAGGCCAGCTTGAAGCGGTTGCGGACGGACTACCTGGACCTCTACCTGTACCATTGGCGTGGCAGCGTTCCACTGGCAGAGACCGTCGCCGAGTTACAACGCTTGCAGCAGTCCGGCAAGATTCGGGCATGGGGCGTGTCCAACTTTGATATTGACGACCTCCAGGAACTGTGGGGCCTGCCCGGTGGTGACCAGGCCGTGGCCAACGAGGATCTGTACCACTTGGGCAGTCGGGGTGTGGAATACGCCGTCTTGCCGTGGCAACGGGACCATCAGCTGCCCTTCGTTGCCTATTCACCAATTGCACAGGGTGATTCTTGGGGTCATCATCTGGCAACCAATGACGTGGTCAAGCAGATTGCAGCTCAGCACCACGCGACGGTTTACCAGATTCTATTGGCCTGGGTGATTCGGCAGGGCGATGTCTTGGCGATTCCGCAAACCAGCTCGGTCGCGCACATGAATGAAAACATTGCGGCTGGTGAGTTGACGCTAAGTCCGGCTGAACTCGCGCTGTTGGACCAACAATTTCCGGCGCCAACCAGCAAACAACCACTCGATATTCTCTAGAAGGGGGAGCACTCATGGAATTTTTTACGTCAGATACACATTTCTTTCACGAAGACCTACTGGGCGACAGTGATTTTGCCCCACGGCCATTTGCAAACGTGGCGGAAATGAACCAGACCATCATTGATAATTGGAACGCGCGGGTGGCACCGACGGATACTGTGTATCACCTGGGCGACATTGCGTTGTACTTTACCAAGCCAGCCGTCAAGTCCGACGAGGCGGTGTGTGACGTCTTGAGCCAGCTGAACGGTCACCTGGAATTGATCAAGGGCAACCACGACAGCCGCGCCCTGTTCAAATACTTGGCGGCACACAATCCCATCGACCATGGTCAGCCGAAATTCGCCTTCCACGACGTTGGCGTGCTGATCAAGTATGATCACCGGCAGTACTACATGACCCACTACCCAATGATGCTGGGCATCGTCAAGCAGATCATCAACCTGCACGGGCACATCCACCATTACGCGGTACCGGTGAAGGAAAACATCAACGTCGGCGTCGACACGCCGGAACAACAATACCTGGACCAGCCGCTGCCATTTGGCACGCCATTTTCCACCAGTGAGATTGAGCAAATGGTTACGGGCAAGGCCCAAGAATTTCAGGCAAAACAGTAGCCGTTGGGCTGGCAACGAAATTTGACCGGGACCCGCGCTTGCGCTTGACCGTTTTCCCCCAATGCCGTACGATTAAACTCAGTGTTAAGAGGAGAAATGAGACAATGGAACGGATTACCATCTTGCATACCAACGACCTGCATTCGCACTTTGAGAATTGGCCGCGGATTCGGCGGTACTTGGCGGCCACGCGGCAGAGTGCCCAGCAGGCGGGCGACACCGTCTACACCTTTGACCTCGGGGACCATATCGACCGGGTTCACCCGGTCAGCGAGGCCACGGTTGGGCAAAAAAACATTGAATTGATGAATCAAATTGGGTATGACGCGGCGACGATTGGCAACAACGAGGGGCTAGGTTTCATGCGGCCTCAGTTGGACCATTTGTACGACCACGCCAATTTTCCGGTAATCTTGGGCAATATCCTAACGGGTGATACCCACGAGCAACCCAAGTGGGCGGTCGACCATAAGCTGTTCACCACGGCGGCGGGGACCCGCGTGTTAGTCCTGGGACTGACGGCGCCGTATCATTTGACGTATCCGTTGGCCGGTTGGCAGCCAATCGGCGTGCAACCCGCGCTGACGCAATTGCTTCAGACGTATGCCGGGCAATTTGACGTGTGCGTCTTGCTGTCGCATCTGGGCCTAGACGTGGACCGGAAGATTGCCAAGCGCTTTCCACAGGTGACCGTCATCATTGGCAGTCACACCCACCATCTCTTGCCACACGGCGAGCAAGACCAGCACAGTCTGTTGGCAGCGGCCGGTAAATGGGGCCGTTACGTGGGCCGCATCACGTTGGACCTGACGGATCACCAGGTCACGCACGCCACAGCCGGGGTAGTGGAGACGGCCACGTTGCCGGAAGCACCGGGGGATGCCGCTGAGATCGCCGGTTTGCAAGAATTGGGCGAGTCCATCTTGTCAGAACAGCGCGTGGCGAACTTGCCCGTTGACTTGGAAGCCAATCCGGTCGGCGACTCGCAGTTGATTCGAGAGGGGCTACACGCCATTGCGGAGTACGCGGGGACCGACGCGGCCGTGCTGAATGCCGGTCTCTTTTTACGCGACTTACCCCGCGGCGTCGTCAACCAAAAGCAGCTTCACGACCTGTTGCCACACAACATGCACGTGATGACCATCACGCTGAGTGGCTATGACCTGTGGCGTTTGGTCCAGGAATTTGAGTTGGCACGGTTATTTTTACGCTACTTTCCGCAAAAAGGCATGGGGTTTCGTGGTAAAATCTTTGGTGAACTCAATTATTTGGGTATCGCCTATGACGCCCAGACCCATGCGGTGACGTGGCGGGGTGAACCGCTGTCGCCGACCAAGCAATACACGATTGCGGGACTGGACCATTACTTGTTCATTCCATTTTTCCCGACAATTTCAATCGTGGGTAAGAATCAAATTTTATATCAAGACTTATTACGGGAAGTGTTTGCCAAATATCTGGGTAAGCATTACCCCTTATCTCGTAACTAGAAAGGATGACGACGGTGGATCGCAAGGATTTAGAGGCACTCGTTGCCGAGCAAAAGGAGAACCGGGAGCCAGCCGCCGAAGTGGTGCGGGTGGATGAGACTCACATTGCCATCAATAACCATCCTTATGAATTGGTGACTGACGTGCGTGATGGCTTTGATTTCACGGAGTTTGCCCAGCGCTTCAGCACGATTCTGAGTAAATATGACTATATTGTGGGAGACTGGGGCTTCGAACAACTCCGATTGAAGGGCTTTTACGCGGAGGACCGCGCAGGGGCCAAGCAAAATCAAATCGACGCGGTGCAAGACTACTTGTATGAGTCCTGTAACTTTGGCTGCGCCTACTTTATTTTGCACAACCTGGACGTGAAATCAGCGCCCAAGCCGCGTCGTCCCCGTCGCCGCCGGAACTCGCGCAACCAGTCGTCTGGGGCACAGACGGATAAGACGCCGCAACAGAAGACGGAAAATGCCCGTCCCGCTACCGCCAAGCCGGAGACCAAGCAGCATCAGGGCAATACCGGTAATGGCAATGGTAACGGGCCGCACCGGCGTCGGTCACGTAGACGACACCGCAACACCAACCATCCCTACACCGAGGAGCGGCGACCAGTCGCTAAGCCGACGCCCAATAGCCAAAAAACGGTGACGGTGGCCTCGGGTGGCCAGGGACGGCGGCATTTTACCATTCGTAAAAAAGAAGATTAGGGAGAGTTGGCAGTGAAAAAGTATCAGGCATATTTGATTGATCTCGACGGCACCATTTACGCGGGGACCCAGCGTTATCCCAAGGCCAAACGGTTTGTGGAACGCCTTCAGGCCGCGCAAATTCCGTTCAAGTTTGTGACCAATAACACCACCAAACTCCCGGTAGACGTGGTGGCTAATTTAGCCGACAATCACGACATTCATGTGACCACGGATAACGTGTACACCGCGGGACTGGCGACGGCGGACTTTCTGGACAAACGCGCTGGTCGTTCCGGCAAGCGCACGGTCTACGTGGTCGGTGAGATTGGCCTTCGCCAAGCGTTGACGGCCAAGGGGTTTACGGTCGATGAGGACCATCCCGAATACGTGGTGGTCGGCTTGGATAGCGACGTAACCTACGAGAAGTTTGCCAAGGCTATTTTAGCGATTCGTAGCGGGTCGACCTTTATCGGTACCAATTCGGATTCCAACATCCCCAAGGCACGGGGCTTGATGCCCGGTGCTGGGGCATTGGTCGATCTGGTCCGTTACGCCACGCAGACGCCCCCCATTTTCGTGGGCAAGCCAGAACCGATTATCTTAGAGAACTCCTTGCGGCAAATGGGCGTGGCCCCCGCGGATGCCATCATGGTCGGGGACAATTATCAAACTGATATCTTGGCGGGCATTCACGCGGGTACGGACACCTTACTGACGTACACCGGTGTTTCGACGCCAGCGCAAGTGGCCCAGCAGGCGATTCAGCCGACCTATACGGTGCCGGACCTGGATCACTGGAACCTGGAGGCGGGGCCGATTGACTAGAGGACAACGGTGGGGCGGTTTGACCGCTCTGTTTCTGGCGTTGGTCACCCTCAGTATTTTTCTGACGATCAACGCTGTGTGGCTTTATCGTTTGGATATTCACTGGCTTAATATCACCCAGGAGGTCCAGATGGCGCCGGCCAAGATTATGCATAATTATTGGCAAATGCTAAGCTATCTGGAATTGCCGTGGGTGACGGACCTTAAGATGACGGACTTTCCCACGTCGTTTACGGGGATGGTCCACTTCCATGACGTGAAGAATCTCTTCTTACTCAATAACGTGGTCCTGTTGCTCAGTGTGACGCCAGCAGTCCTGTACTTGCGGCAGCTGAAACGGCGAGCTGAACAGTGGCGCTTGTTGCGGCCTGTACAGGTAGCGGCAGTCGTTCCGATTGTGCTCGGGGCCATGTTAGCCGTGAACTTCAATGGCTTTTTCATAGCCTTTCACGAGGTATTGTTCCGCAACAACGATTGGATCTTTGACCCGGATCTCGATCCCATCATCAATGCGCTACCGGACACGTTCTTCCTGCACTGCTTCGTGTTGGCCTTCGTGCTGTTTGAAGCTGGGTTAGCGGTGCTGTACTGGCGAGCTCGGGTCGCAATCAAACGCGCTTGATTGAAAAATTAAACGATATGTAAAAAAGAGCTTGGACGACGTTTGCCGTTCAAGCTCTTTAAGTATCAGTGTTTAGTCGTCTTCCGGGAGACTACTCGGGGTTGCTGGGTGGCGACCCTTGAGCCAGCCCACGATGGCGGGAATCAAGGAAATGACGATGATGCCCAGCACGACTGCGGAGAAGTGGGACTTGACGAAGGGGATGTTACCGAAGAAGTAACCGCCCCCGCAGCAGATGGCCACCCAGGTGAGGGCAGCGCTCACGTTGTATTTTAGAAAACGGCGGTAAGGAAACTGTGACCCGGCCGCGGTGAAGGGGACAAACGTCCGAATGATCGGCATGAACCGGCCCAAGAAGATGGCCAAGGGGCCGTGCTTACGGAAGAATTTCTCCGACTGGGCGAGCTTGTCCTTGTTGATGAGTCGCCCGAACCAAGAGTGGCTAGACAGTGCGGCGCCGGCCTTACCTCCTAAGTAGAAGTTCAGCGAGTCACCGCCAATGGCTGCCAATAAGAACAGGGCCACGAAGAACCAGATGTTTAAGCCATATGCGGGATTCGCAGCCAAAGCCGCCGCGGCGAATAACAGTGAATCGCCGGGAAGGAATGGGAGAATGACCGCACCAGTTTCAACAAAAACGATGGCGAACAAAATAAAATAAGTGGAACCGCCAAACGTATTGACGATATTGACCAGGTGGTCGTCGATGTGTAAGACAAAATCGATTAGATATCCCATTAAGGTACTCCTTATGCATTAATTTTAATTTCAAACACTATTGTAGAAGCTTTTGCGTTCACCGTCAGTAGCGACAGTGAAACTTAACCAAATTGTCAGGTTTAGCCGCGGTCGGTCAGGTCATTCAGCCAACTATTTAAATGGCGTATCTTCCTCACCGGCGTCATCATGGGCCAACCGAGCAGCGGCCGCGGCGGCAATGGCACCAACCAGGTCGTCTAGGAAGGTGTGAATGATGCCCGGTTCATGGGCGTTGAGCTTGGCTAGAATACCAGGCTTGACCCGGTCGATATAGCCATAGTTGGTGAAACCGATGGACCCGTAAATGTCGACGATGGATAACGCCATGGTCTCGTCGACGCCGTAGAGCCCTTCGTCACGTTCAACGATGGTCTGTAGCGGCTCTAACAGGCTGTGTTGTTCGGCGGCAATGTCTAATTGAATACCGGTGATGACGGCATTTTGGACTTCCCGCTTGTGGAGAACGGTCTGGACGCTATCTAACGCATCGGCCGGAGTCAGGTCAGCAATATAATCTTTTTGCAAGAAAATGACGAGGGCAGCGATGTCCGTCAATTGGACCCCACGCTGGTTCAGCAGGTCAATGGTCCGTTGCCTTAACGCCGTAGTTGGTTTTGTCATTTATGAGAGGCTTCCTTTCATTATGTGTCGTGTTCTCCTAGTATACCACCGATGCTGTCAGTTGCATTTTTAACGGTTGGCGGTGATAATAGATAAGCAGAAAGTGTTTTAAAAGATATGGAGGATAATTATGACAAAGTTTCCACAAATTGATTTGGCTAACGCCAGGGGTCCACAAGTAACGATTGAAACGTCCATGGGGACCATTCAGCTGCAACTCTTCCCCGAACAAGCACCAAAGACAGTTGAAAACTTTGTGACCCACGCCAAGGCCGGTTACTATGACGGCTTGACTTTCCACCGGGTCATTCCTAACTTTATGATTCAAGGTGGCGACCCAACCGGAACGGGGATGGGTGGCGAAAGTATTTGGGGCCAACCATTCGAAGATGAGTTCTCCCAGGAGTTGTACAACCTGCGGGGGGCCGTTTCCATGGCCAATGCCGGTCCTAACACCAACGGCAGTCAGTTCTTTATCGTTCAGGATAAGGATATGACGGAACAAATGCAAGGACAAATGAAGGATGCCGGTTTCCCAGACGAAATCGTGGATGCCTACAAAGATGGTGGGACCCCTTGGTTGGACTTCCGCCACACGGTCTTTGGTCAAGTGACTGAAGGGATGGATGTTGTCGACGCCATTGCGCAAGTCAAGACGGATGCCAGTGACCAACCAGCAACGCCAGTGACCATGGACAAGGTAACTGTCAAAGAAGCCGAATAAGGTCGATTGGCTGTACGGCTGGTGATCATAAGGAGGGCGAGACGATGCCGTTTCAAATTGGTCAGCGGGTCACGGGTCACATTACGGGGATTCAACCCTATGGGGCATTTGTCAGCCTAGGCGGTCATCGCCAGGGTCTGATTCATATCTCCGAATGTCATTGTGGCTACGTCAAAGATATTCACGACTATTTAAAGGTCAACCAAGAAGTCAATGTGGTGATTTTGGATATTGATGAGTTCACGGGAAAAATTAGTTTGTCTCTACGATGCTTAGAACACGTGAAGTATACTCAGGAGCCCCCGGAACATCAGCACCGTCATTACTGGACGAATCATCGCGTCAATATTGGGTTTAAGCCCATTGCCGACCGCTTACCAGGGTGGAAAACCGAAGCACTGCAACGGTTAGACCAAGATCAAGCTTCCTCTTAAGAGGGGGCTTTTTATTTTTTTACGTTTTCCCCTTGACCTCTGGGGGGATGATTGGTAAGATATTACCTGTTGCTGTTTGAGGCAGCTGATGCATAAATAACAAATTATTGAATAGTCATTCAGATTTGAAATTTATGCTTGACGAGCTAAACGACAACTGATACAATGATTTATGTTGTCACGAAGCGTCACGGAAAATTCATTTCTTCATTTGAATGTTGAATAAATATTCAAATAAAGTTGAAAAAGATGTTGACACGCTTCAAACAGCATGATATACTTTAAAAGTTGTCACGGAGCAATTGCTTCTCTGATAACTTGGTAGACCTTTGAAAACTGAACATTGTTTCGACAAACCAAATATGTGTAGGGCGGTTTGATACTTGATATCAAACCCAAACAATATTTGCGAAGTCAATTCGCTTTTAAAAATGTAACAACAATCGATGAGCTATTCAAGCACATCATCTATAAGATGAGAGTTTGATCCTGGCTCAGGACGAACGCTGGCGGCATGCCTAATACATGCAAGTCGAACGAGCTTCCGTTGATTGACGTGCTTGCACTGATTTCAACCATGAAGCGAGTGGCGAACTGGTGAGTAACACGTGGGAAATCTGCCCAGAAGCAGGGGATAACACTTGGAAACAGGTGCTAATACCGTATAACAACAAGAACCGCATGGTTCTTGTTTGAAAGGTGGTTTCGGCTATCACTTCTGGATGATCCCGCGGCGTATTAGTTAGTTGGTGAGGTAAAGGCCCACCAAGACAATGATACGTAGCCGACCTGAGAG
>NZ_JAMXAZ010000069.1:0-1307 GCF_024718525.1 Levilactobacillus yiduensis | reverse complement strand
AATATGTATCTAACTTAAATAAATGATGCTTCCAAGGTGTCCTGGAGTCCTTTGAACCCTCGGTGGATCCGCTTCAGAGACTTCTCGTTATAAACATTAAACTGAGAAACCAGGAAGCGATCCAGTGAATCTTCCGTTGGAAATTGTTCTTTGTGGTGGGTGGTGCGCTTGAGATGCTTATTAAAGTTCTCAATCGGGTTAGTGGAGTATAGTGATTGCCGGATAGCTGGTGGAAAGTCCATGAAAGTGAGTAAATTCGGCATTTTAAGCAGATCTTTGATTAATTTGGGATAGGTCTGATGCCAGTTGTTGGCGAACTCATTCAGTTTCAGTTCGGCTGCTTCACGGTTGGCGGCCCGATGAACTTGTTTAAAGTCACTGATCACGGCCTTGCGGTCTTTTACGCGAACTTTGTTCATCAGATTCCGCCCAACATGAACCAGGCAACGTTGTCGTTTGGCTTTAGGGAAATTCCGATTCAAGCCTTCATCCAAACCAACTAACCCATCGGCCACAAACAACAGCACATCTTTAACGCCCTGCTTGATCAAGGTTCCCAGCAGTTCAGTCCAGATTCCAGTCGATTCCGTTGGCGCCACTTGGTAGTTCAGCACTTCTTTCGTACCATCTGGACGAATGCCAATCGCAATATGAACGGCTTCTTTTTGAACGGTATCCCGCTTTAACGGCAAGTAAGTGGCATCTAAGAAGATGGCCGCATATTGTGAAGCCAGTCGACGTTGCTGGAAAGCTTGAACCTGTTCATTGACGGCTTTAGTCATGTTGGAAACCGTGGCTTTGGAGTAGTGAGCACCGTACATTTTCTCAATGAGTTCGGCAATTTCAGCAGTGGTAATTCCCTTGGTATACAACTGAATGACCGTTGTTTCTAAATTATCACTGTGCCGACCGTAGGCTGGCAAGGTATGATTTTTAAACCGGCCATTGCGATCTCGAGGAATGGTTAAGTTAAGTTGGCCGTACTTCGTATCAAACGAGCGCTCATAACTGCCGTTGCGGTTATTACCAGTGTTAGTCCCAGCGTATGAGTAGCGTTCGTAACCCAAAAACTCTACCAATTCGGTTTGAAGCAGCTGGTTAATCGCAATTTCGAGGTGGTGACGAAAAACTTCGTCCAAATCTTGCTTTTGGGCTAGTGCAGCGATAATTTCTGTGGTAAGTTCATTCATGGGGAATGCCTCCTGTGATGTTTTCTGTGGTTACTAAATATCATAAGGGAAGGCATTCCCTATTTCTATACAATTCAGAAATCTTTTATGCATTTACACAAGATATTTTACGCTCTC
>NZ_JAMXAZ010000068.1:0-1339 GCF_024718525.1 Levilactobacillus yiduensis | reverse complement strand
GAGTGTTTAAATAATTATGTGTAAATAGAAAAATAAGCAATTGAAAAGGGAAAGCCTCTCCCTTATGATAGTTAGCAACCACACTCACTTCATAGGACATAGGAGGCTTTCCCCATGACTCAGTTTAACAAAGAAATTATGGCAGCACTAGCACAAAAGCAAGATTTGGACGAAGTTTTTCGGCAACATTTGGAAACGGCCATCAATGATTTAATGCACGAGGAACTTTCATCGTTCCTCGGTTATGAACCCTACGACCGCCAAGGCTTTAACAGCGGCAATTCACGCAATGGGCATTATCTGCGAACCTTTAAAACTAAGTATGGGGAACTAAACTTGGAGGTTCCACGCGACCGAAATGGCGCCTTTAATACGCAAACTATTCCAAGCTATCAACGCCAAACGGATGGTTTAGAAGCCACGGTTGTCCAGCTCTACGAAAAAGGGATTACCACTAGTGAGATCGCGGATTTGATTGAGAAAATGTATGGTGCTCATTACACACCACAAACGGTTTCAAACCTCACGAAGGTCGTTGACCAACAGGTCAACGCCTTCAAGACGCGCCCTCTAGCGAGTCGTTACGCAGTCATTTATGTGGACGCAACATACTTACCTCTGCGCCGGGACTCAGTGGCTAAAGAAGCCGTGCATATCGCCATTGGCATTCGACCAAATGGTATGAAAGAGGTCCTAGCATACCAAGTCGCTCCAACTGAATCCAGTACCGTTTGGGAAGAGCTTCTCGTGGACATTCAGCAGCGTGGTGTAAAAGAAGTCCTCTTATTCGTGGCCGATGGCTTAGTCGGCCTTACCAACACAATTGGTGACCACTTCCCTAAGGCTAAGCTCCAGCAGTGCCTGATCCACGTCAGTCGGAACATTGAAGCTCACGTTCGAACTAAGGACCGACAAGAGGTCCTTAACGACTTCAAACTGATCCATCAAGCAGCTACCATGGACGACGCAAAACAGGCCTTAGCTGACTTCATAGACAAGTGGCAAAAGGCGTATCCAAAAGTAACGGGCAAGCTAGAAAATAATCCTCATCTCTTGACCTGTTTCACTTTTCCAGCTGCGATACGCAGTAGCATCTACAGCACAAATCTCATTGAATCATTCAACAAGAAGCTAAAACGGCAGACAAAGAAGAAAGAACAATTTCCAAATGAACCAGCACTAGAACGCGTTCTGGTCACAGTTATTCGTGACTACAACGGCCAAAATTTTGAGCGAACGCATCGAGGTTTCAAGCAAATTCAAGATACGTTAGAATCCATGTATTAGAAGCTAGCTAATGGGAGAGGACTTCCATTTACACAAAAAATTTGACACTCCC
>NZ_JAMXAZ010000067.1:0-1435 GCF_024718525.1 Levilactobacillus yiduensis | reverse complement strand
TAAGGGAAGGCATTCCCTATTTCTATACAATTCAGAAATCTTTTATGCATTTACACAAGATATTTTACGCTCTCGAATACTTTGCTGGTGATCTAAAGCATAGTGTAGTTGTTTGATTTCTTCTTTCATGGCTTTTAAGTTGTCACTGTCTTCATGCAAATCGCCACCCATTTGTCTTAAAATTTCATCAGCGTTAATCCGTTTTGTTTTGTCAAATAAGATGGGAAATGTATCGTATAGCGTACTTTTTCTTGCTCCGTTAATACCAGCAACAATTATATATTGGGGTTTATCTATCAACGGACAAAGTCCTTTCGCTTAATAACCTCATCTTGCCTTTTATCTAAAAAGTAGGTATATAAAGCGTCATATACTTTGCGCTTTTCTGGATCTGGCTCATGTAATGACTTATCAAGTAAATCTTTTAAATCAGTTTCTTGGGCAATTTCAAAAAAGTCATTAATTGTGATTGTATCTTTCATGTTCATCACACTCCCAAGTTATTAATTTATTTAATCTGATAAGCCATTAGTCCTCATCTGGATCATTGAGCCAATCAGCGACTTCTTTAGCGTCTTTGAACTCTGTTACTGGTGTCTCTTTGGTAGCCTTTAAAAGGCTTAAATTAGCTCTTTCGGCTTCGCTCAGGGCTGGTTTAAACGGTAATGCTGCGTCAGCTACGATCCGCTTATAAAACATATTGATCGCGGTAGTTGGGTTTAGACCTAACTGGCTTAAAACGGTTTCGGTATTATCTGCCAATTCTTTGTCAATCTGGACTTGTACGCGTTTCTTTTCCTTAACTGCCATGATTTTCTCGCCCCCCCTTTATTACTACTCACATTATACTAATCTTTGAGTACCATCTCAATTAGCCTGCTTCTTTAAAAGTTGTGAATTTAAGTTTGCTGTCCTTTCCGCAATGACACTTATACAACGTTCCTAAAATGCCCGTACGCGCATTTTAAAACTCGTTTAATATAATTATGCTCTATCTGTTTAAAACGGCTTAGATGAGCTTAGATGCCGTTTAATTCCAAGAGCGCTCATTGTCAGTGTTCTGTTCTTCGGGGTGTTTGGCCGCATATTCTCTAGCCGCTTGTTTATTCCACCAAACCCCAAATAGGTTTTGCATGGTACCGTACAAGTAGTTTTCAACGTTCTTAATGTGCTTCTCATTGCTTCTAAGAGCGTTAAAGTAGCGTCTCAAGGCTTTGGTCATTAAAGGCTTCAGCTCCTCATCATAAAGTGGGATTAGGACCCCAATATCCTGATGATCCTTCTCAACTCGGTACTTAGCATTTAAGATAATACCAACGAAGCGACGCATCTGTTGCGGGGGACGGCACCAAAAACTAAGGGAGTGTCAAATTTTTTGTGTAAATGGAAGTCCTCTCCCATTAGCTAGCTTCTAATACATGGATTCTAACGTATC
>NZ_JAMXAZ010000066.1:0-1467 GCF_024718525.1 Levilactobacillus yiduensis | reverse complement strand
AGCATCATTTATTTAAGTTAGATACATATTATATGTACGAAGGCATTTCGTTTACACAAGATTCTTGACGCTACCGAAGATGATCAATGAATGATAAAAAATATCGACTACTGCTTAATTAAAATAATAGCTGCATAATATGCCTAATAGTGTCACTTTCAAGAATGATCATGATGCCTAAACCAATATAAATAATGGCCATGATCCAATCACCAAAACGATCAAGAAAGTTCTTTACAAAATTCACTTGTGAGAACTTATCACCAAGGAAAACTAAAAAATAAATACAAATGGTAAAAACAAACAGCGTTACGATTAGCTGTACCAGTGATAATGATACGAAGTAAGGAACAAAAAGGCCAATATTATCCGCACCACAAGAAGCTACCGTAATTAAAGCCACCGTTGCAATTAAATTCTTATTTTTACGCGCTTCAATTTTCTGATCAACTTCTGCGGCTTCATCTTCTTTGCTAAATATATATTTGATTCCAAAGGCAATGGGAATCAACCCTAAAAAACCTAGTAACCATTTGGCGGGTACGTAATGGAGAATAAATGCAAAAAACAAACTAATTCCAATGAGCGTATATGAGCCTAAGAACTGACCAATATAAATTTGTCGGCGATGCTTTGTTGAACGATATTTTGAAAAAAGTAACATTAAAATAACTAATAAGTCGATTGCAGTTGATGTATAAAGAATAATACTCGTTATAATTGTCCTGATCATTTTATTTTCCCCCACCAGCATTGATTTTTCCGGCATCTTCAGCTAAACACCATGCCCGTTCTAATAAAATTGCCGTACATTCATCAATGATCTGATATTCAATGAAGTTGCCATTACGCTTCGCTTTAACTATCTTTTGATCTACTAGACGTTGTAACTGGTTTGAGATGGCTTGGACCTTCATATTTAGTGATGTAGCAATCTCACTAACGGCCATATCTGGTTCACGCGTTAAGCAATGTAAAATTCTTAGCCGCGTATTATTTGCGAGTACTTTAAAAAGTAAAGCAATGTCAGCGGCTTGATTCTCATTTAACAATGCCCGATCAGCCAAATCTGGTTTACCCGGACAACAGTCTACTTGTATCATTAGATCACTCCTCGTTTATTAATCTATTACATTATATCATGTAATAGTGTTGTCCCCAATTTAATTTGAATCAAAAAATAGAGTAGCTCCTATAGCCACTCTATCTGACATTAACCACTATTCATATTCACTAGTTAAATTAAAACTAAGATACAGGTCTTAGTTTTAATTTAATCTACCAGAAGATGCCAAAGTTTCGTTACTATCATTTTGCGCCATTTTAATTCTTTCAATATAAATAGCCGCCAATCATTGTCCTCAGAGTAATCTGGTAATCATATAAAAACACCTGAATTATTCATACCTTTCAAAAAAGTCGTCAGTTTTCATGTTTTTCAAAAACTGACGGCTTTTGATCTTGCTT
>NZ_JAMXAZ010000065.1:0-1486 GCF_024718525.1 Levilactobacillus yiduensis | reverse complement strand
ATGACCCGTACGGGATTCGAACCCATGTTACCGCCGTGAAAGGGCGGTGTCTTAAACCACTTGACCAACGGGTCATAACTAAACGGAGAAGGAGAGATTCGAACTCTCGCGCCGCTTCCGCGACCTATACCCTTAGCAGGGGCACCTCTTCAGCCACTTGAGTACTTCTCCATAATGGGCCTAAATGGACTCGAACCATCGACCTCACGCTTATCAGGCGTGCGCTCTAAACCAGCTGAGCTATAGGCCCATATAAAGCGGGTAACGAGAATCGAACTCGCGACAACAGCTTGGAAGGCTGTGGTTTTACCACTAAACTATACCCGCAATATAATGAGATATATTTAATGGCGCGGGACGGAATCGAACCGCCGACACATGGAGCTTCAATCCATTGCTCTACCGACTGAGCTACCGAGCCATTTAACCATTCAGAAGTTATGATTACTACATCCGGGTAACCAAACATAGTAACGGTCCGTACGAGACTCGAACTCGTGATCTCCTGCGTGACAGGCAGGCGTCCTAAACCAACTAGACCAACGGACCAAATTGCGGGAGTAGGGTTTGAACCTACGACCTTCGGGTTATGAGCCCGACGAGCTACCAGACTGCTCCATCCCGCGATAATATAAAAGGAGGATGAGAGATTCGAACTCTCGCGTGATTTTACTCACCTGACGGTTTTCAAGACCGTTCCCTTCAGCCAGACTTGGGTAATCCTCCATAAATAACACATACAAGTGCCCTCTGGTGATGGACCTTGTAGGACTCGAACCTACGACCGAACGGTTATGAGCCGTTTGCTCTAACCAACTGAGCTAAAGGTCCAGTTCAAGTCTAAATCGCGGCGGGGGGGATCGAACCCTCGACCTCTCGGGTATGAACCGAACGCTCTAGCCAGCTGAGCTACACCGCGAAGTGTTAAATAAATTTTATTTATTTAATCGGGAAGACAGGATTCGAACCTGCGACCCCCTGGTCCCAAACCAGGTGCTCTACCAAGCTGAGCTACTTCCCGTTAAAATGCACCCAGTAGGAGTCGAACCTACAACCTTCTGATTCGTAGTCAGACACTCTATCCAGTTGCGCTATGGGTGCAAAATGATGATTGATGCTTTGTACCTCTCGGTACGAAGCGGAAGACGGGATTCGAACCCGCGACCCCCACCATGGCAAGGTGATGTTCTACCACTGAACTACTTCCGCAAAATGCCGACTAGAAGATTCGAACTTCCGACCCCCTGTTTACAAGACAGGTGCTCTACCAACTGAGCTAAGTCGGCATAGCCAGTATCTGTTCAATATCTAATTGCCAAACGCCCGAAGGCGAATGAGCCGTGACAGTCTCGAACTGTCGACCCTCTGATTAAAAGTCAGATGCTCTACCAACTGAGCTAACGGCTCAAATGGAGGATACAGGGCTCGAACCTGTGACCCTCTGCTTGTAAGGCAGACGCTCTCCCAACTGAGCTAATCCTCCAAA
>NZ_JAMXAZ010000064.1:0-1506 GCF_024718525.1 Levilactobacillus yiduensis | reverse complement strand
CTAATGACTAATATACTCGACCGTAGCCTAGACTTCAATTCTAATATTTCTTTTTGTGACGATGGCACTCAACTCACTAATGACGCGGGTCTGCTTTTAATGACTGATTTCCTTAATTCACTTGACTTTGACAAAATGGTCCAGCACTTTTTTGCCCAGGTGGAGTGGCGTCGTCGACCGCAGTACAGCTTTTATGAGTTGCTATCGCAACTCTTACTTCAAAAAATTGCTGGCTATCAAAATGATGCAATGACTGAAGCCCTTTCTGAAGATGTGGCTTTGAAACTCTGCTTAGGTGTCGATCGGTTAGCTTCTCAACCCATGATTTCTCGTTTTATTAATCACTCAGATGAGAAGATTACAACTGGTTTCAATCAACTTAATCTTGCACTTAACCGCTGTTTAATCGCCCACAATAATCAATCTGATATGGTCCTTGATGTGGACTCTACCCACTGTGATACCTTTGGCCGGCAAGCTGGTTCGGCCTACAATCCACATTATGCTGCGAATGGACTTCACCCGCTGATTGCGTTCGATGGCCTAACTGGCATGCTTCTAGGGGCCCAATTGAGACCTGGTAACGTCTACACGTCTCACGGTGTGGCTGAATTTCTTGCACCAATCATCGCGTTTATTAATCAATCAAATCCCCGAATGAATTTATTGATCCGGGGTGATAGTGGTTTTGCGACTCCTGAACTTTATCAGCTTTGTTTGGCTAAGAAAACCCAATTTCTGATCAAGTTAAAGTCTAATCCCAAGCTTGTTTCACTGGCTCTAGACTGTGTCGCCGAGCTACGACCTGATGATTTTTGTGACCATTATTTCACCCTTGATTATCGGGCGAATAGTTGGCCTGAAAACTGGCATTTACGCGTCGTTCTTAAGGCTACCAAGTCCGTCGACGACTTGTTCTGGCACTTCGAATATTTAGTGACGACGCTGAAAGAAGCTGAAATTATCGACCTATTTAGAGCTTACCACAAACGTGGGATTGCCGAGAACTTCATCAAAGAAGCCAAAGAAGGCTTTGGTTTTGATAAGACCAACAGTCATTCATTTCAAGCCAATAACGTCCGCATGTGGTTGGCTGTTTTGAGCTACACACTTACCCTATTGTTTAAGCGGCTAGTTCTTCCCCAGTCCATGCAAACCAAAACAGTTTCAACCGTTAGATTTCGTCTACTTCACATGGCTGGACGAATAACTAATCATGCGCGTAAGACCGTCGTTCATCTCAGCCATAGTAATCCCTTTCTTCGTTTATTTTGGTTTGCTCTGCACCGCATACATCAGCTAGGGTAAGAGACAGATAAAAATGCAAAACTGTAAAACCAAGGGGAAATTCTGCTCAAAAGCATCACAACGTGGTGCGCTAGTATCTGAATCTATCTTTGAGTTCCTAATAATAACTTCATAGTTCAAATGACGAGTTCTAAATCGGTATTTTCCGATTTAGAACTCGTCATTTTTTGCTGAAACCTTGTTGATGAATAATTCAGG
>NZ_JAMXAZ010000063.1:0-1640 GCF_024718525.1 Levilactobacillus yiduensis | reverse complement strand
TAACTATCATAAGGGAGAGGCTTTCCCTTTTCAATTGCTTATTTTTCTATTTACACATAATTATTTAAACACTCAAAAAATCTACACTGCTATCTTTAATTATCAATATAATAAGTAACATCGCAGTAGATAAGACGACAAGTGTGGTACGTAACCACGGTACTGTTGTCACATGATTGTTTTCTTTGAAACACGGATTCCTACGCTCAAAAAGTTTTAATAGCGTACTAAAAATTATTAAAACGATGACCGCATAAATCATTATTATTAACCATGAATGAATAATCTCAATCGGAAACAAAATAAAAGCAATGATTAGGTATTGAAAAAGCGTGTAGTTTCCATAATTAATATCAATCATCTCGTTTATCTCCCTTTCAATTTTAACTACAATTAGATATTGGCAAATGTTTAATGTTCGATATTCAGTTAAAATCAACGAATCCCGGTTAACCTTTTATTCGAGAACTTCTTCATTCAACCGATTCTTGATATTAATGACAGTCTGAACCGAGACGCCGGTTTCAGCCGCAATTGCTCGGTAGCTAATTGGGGCACCGGTTGCTTTATTTCTTAACTGCTCAACGATTCGATGATAAATAAACCGTTTCTGCGGATTAGGCGAGTCCTCGGCGTATACCGGCCGAGTTCCGCGGTATTTCCCATTAACCTTAGCAATTTCAATTCCTTGACGCTGGCGCTCACGAATTTTCTTCCGCTCCGTCTGGGCCATATAAGCTAGCAGCTTGGTTAGCATATCGAACATAAATTTGTCCATATCTGAATCACCAGTTTGCATTGAAAGAAACGGGGCATCTAAGACTTCCATTTTAACCTGTTTATCTCTAATCTGTTTGATTATATCACTGGCATCGTCATAGTTTCGACTAAGCCGATCCAATGAGGCCACCACTAATGTATCTCCTTGCCGCACATAAGCAATCGCCGCCTGTAATTCTGGTCGGTTCTGGGTCGATTTGCCCGATTGTTTTTCTTCAAAGATTTTCTCACATCTGGCCACTTTCAAGGCTTCAATTTGGCGGGCCAAATTTTGATCAGTTGAACTAACTCGCGCATAACCAACTTTCATCAATAACTCTCCTTTCAGAGGATCAGTCTCCCCCACCCTACTGCATTCTGTTTAGACACTCTAATTAGACAGTTTGACAAAAACAAAGAACTGCTTGTTATCCCAAGCAGAATCTAAGCTTTTCTTCATAAGTTGATTATACTGCTTTTTGTCCATTTAGGGTACACTTAAATTGAACAGTTTATTTTGAATTAATTTGTTGATATCAATCCTGGAAAAGCAGAATTTTGCACTTATTTCAAGATGCTCCTATGTCAATAAATGGCACATCTTTTTCTAAACACTCGTTCTAATTCTGTCGGAATTAAACCAACTGATGTAATTTGAGGTTCGGATTACCAAGTCCTCAAAATTGGAAATAATTTAAAATATCCTTTTTCATGATCTTTCACCTGTCTTAGATTTTAGAAGTATCACTTGGTTTCTCAATTAACTTAAACCGTCGCTGCTGCGTGCGTTTACTAATCCCCGTTTTTCGTTCAATCATCTTGTAGGTCATGCCTTGTTTTCGCAGCTCATAAGCAAATCTGATTTGTTCATCAGAATACGT
>NZ_JAMXAZ010000062.1:0-1649 GCF_024718525.1 Levilactobacillus yiduensis | reverse complement strand
CCTGAATTATTCACCAGAAACTCCAAAATCCCCATCAAACACATGATTCAAGTGCTTGATGGGAATTTTACGTTTTCACCTTTTAAGTGCAGAAAAAGAGCCTCAGCTCTGGTATAGTTAACTCGACCAAAAGACACTATAAAGAGAAGAGGACTCTATAATGAAAACTGTACAGGAAATGGCATTTAGTTTCAATAAAAACATTCTAGCATCGCATACCGGCGGTCAATTATCTTCTGATGGTGGCCTAACCTTGTGTGTTGAACTGATGGCAAAGTTTCAGTTCACGAACTTAGCTGACAATCTATTGAAGTTCAACGACCATCGACAATACTGCCGACATAGTAATTCAAGTATCTTAATGCAGTTGGTTCTGCAGATCATTGCCGGTTATAATACAGATTCTGCTGCAACCTCATTGGTTGC
This sequence comes from Levilactobacillus yiduensis, assembly GCF_024718525.1. NCBI lineage: Bacteria > Bacillati > Bacillota > Bacilli > Lactobacillales > Lactobacillaceae > Levilactobacillus > Levilactobacillus yiduensis. The sequence continues at coordinate 1,223 of NZ_JAMXAZ010000062.1, read as the reverse complement.
AGAACCATTGTTTAAACTTTTATTGGACAAACCAGCCTTAGCTTCACAAGCGACGATATCCCGTTTCTGGCAACGTATCGATTCCGCAGGTGTGGACGCCTTCCAGACTTTAAATCAAGCTCTTATTGATCAAGCTCGACTGCTAACTAATCAGACGACCACCATTATTGATATTGATTCAACCCATTCTGACACTTATGGCAATCAAGAAGCTACTGACTATAACGCCCATTATGGCTCGGAGGGGTATCATCCATTACTAGCTATCGATAATGATGGTAATCTCATGAAAGCCATCCTACGGCCTGGTAATGCCTATACCAGCACAGATATAAAAGCCTTTTTAGAACCGTTATTAAAACATTATCAAGACCAATTGCCAGAAACTGATATTCTGGTTCGCGGTGATAGCGGGTTCGCCACACCAGCTGTTTATGATACCTGCGAGGCCGATGATGTCTTTTACATTATTCGCCTCAAACGTAATAAGCGACTACACAACTTGGCAGAAGAGTTTGTACAGATAAGCGACACAACTGAGTGGCATGAAACCGAAACTCACTATTACTCAGCAACTTATCAGGCCACTTCGTGGCCTAAACCGCGTCAAGTATACGTTAAGTCAACTCGTGTAGCTGGCGAATTGATCTTTTCACATGAATTTATTGTGACTAATCTGACAAATTTAACCGTAGAAGCAGCATTTGAACTGTATCATAAGCGTGGTCAGATGGAGAATTATATCAAGGAAGCCAAAGAGGGCTTCTTCTTTGATAAGACTGATAGTTCAACGTTTACCGCCAACGCTGCCCGTATGATGGTTAGTGTATTAGCGTACAATATTATCAATTTTATGAAGCAAATAGCCCTACCTAAAACAGAGACCGGATTGCGTGTTAGTACATTACGAATCCGTTTATTCAAAGTCGCTGCCCGCGTTGTGTTTACCGGTCGACGAATCCAGTTACGACTGAGTTCTCATCACGTTTATCATCGACTCTTTTATCAGGTATTACAGCGTATTCAGGCTATTAAATAGCCCCAATTAAAAAAAATTCTGTACGATCAAGGGATAAGTGCACCCAAAAATTCAAAAATGACTCACCGTTAGGTGATACCATCAAAATTTAGAGTCTCAATACATAGTAAGCAAGATCAAAAGCCGTCAGTTTTTGAAAAACATGAAAACTGACGACTTTTTTGAAAGGTATGAATAATTCAGG
>NZ_JAMXAZ010000061.1:0-1650 GCF_024718525.1 Levilactobacillus yiduensis | reverse complement strand
TTTTTCTACCATTAGTCAAGTACTAATCCCGGTTTAATCCCGTTTCTTTTATGTGTCATTGGGGCTATCGGGTAAGAAGAGTGCCAATTGAAGTGATGTGGTACTTGGTTTTTGAGCTTGAGGGTAACTCAAATAGACCTTGGGTATTTCTATTTTTTGCCCAAGGAGGTACACTATACACATAGTCAGATTGATTGGCGCTTGACGCCGTACTTATACAACTGACTTGTTGTCACGAGATGGTAAATCGTTCTTAGGAGACGACCCATCGCGGCGATCGCAACTTTCTTTGTGCCGACGGCTTTACCGTTGACCACTGGAAGTTGCTTTTTTCTTCTCTGATAGAAATCGTTAACGTGATTGGGGTGCCACCTTGCTGCACTGGCAATGTTTGTGATCGCACGATAAAGAATTGCTCTGGCAATGTGATTACCTCGCTTACTGATATGATCAGTGGCGATAAAGTTTCCCGATTCGTAGTGCCTCAGATCAATTCCGACAAAAGCGTTGAGTTTGTTACTGCTACCGAAACGGCGAATATCACCCAGCTCACCAATCAATCGGACAACTGTCTTCTCCGCAAATCCAGGAATACTCAAGAGAATGTTGAATTCCGGTAACGGCTTAGCTAACTGGACCATCTGTTTGATGATTTGATCTTTATGTGCCGAAAGCTCGGCCACTTGGCCAGCGTTATATTGTGTTTGTATAACCACTGGAGAGCTACTGGCATCGCCTGGGTAGGAGCCTCGTGCGAGTTTCAAAAGCTTAATAGCTGTACTTTTTGCTTTGGCTTTAGAGACATGGTCACCGAATCCAAATAACTTTTTGCTGACCACTTCTGGCGTTAAGTCAAGCAAGCAATCAGGGTGTGGGTAGGTTTGCACAATATTCCAATAGAAATTTCCTGTTGGTTTTCCCATAATAGTTTCCACTTCTGGAAAGCTCAGCTGTAAGCTGCGATGTAGTCGGTTCTTCATGCGCACTAGGTCCGAGTTGATTTCTGAGTAGAAACGACTAAGGTTCATCAAATCGCGATAGACCGGCTCTTGATAGTAAGTCAGTCGTCGTTTGAAGATCAACTGTGTCTGTGCCAAATGAAGCGCATCGTTCTTATCGGTCTTACGAGTGCGTAAGCCGTCTAACTGCTTCTTGGCGGCCAATGGGTTGAGCTGCGTATACCGATAGCGTTGTTCGTCTAAGAAGCGTCTGAGACGTTGTGAGTATACACCAGTTGCTTCAAAGATAATCTGCGGTTCGCGGTAATCTTGTAAGTGCTTGAGAAGTTCTTGAAAACCAAACCAGTCGTTTTTGATGACGGATTGCCAAACAGTAGTCTCATCATTAATTACGGCCACACTTGAGGTGGCTTTACTAACATCGATACCGAATACAATTGCCATTGCGAACACCATCCTTTAGGTTTTTTACGTAAACATACCATCATTCTAATTTTCAATACCCGACCTTTAGGCCAACAGACTACGAACAGATTATTTGATGGTACAGTGAAGTTGCCATTTTTAGTTACGGCGTCAAGCGCCAAAAAAGCCTGCGACATGTCAACCTCACTACCACTTTACGCCAAAACGAAAGTGGTGAGAAAAGATTCCGTCGAATCATTTCTCACCACTAAGGTTAGTCTGTTTT
>NZ_JAMXAZ010000060.1:0-1734 GCF_024718525.1 Levilactobacillus yiduensis | reverse complement strand
AAACGTAAAATTCCCATCAAGCACTTGAATCATGTGTTTGATGGGGATTTTGGAGTTTCTGGTGAATAATTCAGGATTAGGGATGTTTTTTAAGTTTTTTTCTCATAAGTTTGCTTGTATTCTTACAATTCGTTATAATGACGATATCAAAGGTTATTTTACTAAAATTATACAAAGGAGTGAACGTCGTGCCCCGCCATGAATTATCGCCTTTTGAGAAAAATATCCGTCGAATCATCGCACAGAATTTAAAGGCAGCCAGCCGCGACATCACGCAGGCTGAGCTAGCGGGGAAAACCGGCATTCCCACCTCAACACTGTCCGGCTACTTTGCTCAACGCTCCACCCCTAGCCCCGCCAATGTCGAAAAGCTCGCGACTGCCCTAGGCATACATAAATCTGCGATTGATCCTCGATTTGATGAAGACTTATTGGATAACAACATCAACTTCGAGGCCATTTTTGCCCAGCTCTCGCCGCAACGTCAGCGTTCCGTTCTGACGTATGCCAAACAACAGCTCCAAGCGCAACTCACGGGGTTAAAGTAAGTAGCTCTGTGATTTGCTTGCGCTACGATAAAAATGATAGATTGATAAATAGACTAAGATGCGCTCTAAGGAATCCGGTGGATTTTTATGGGCTCATCTTAGTCTGTTTGCGTCTGAATCTAGATTATCTCAATGTGTAAGCATCCCCGTACATTTTCCAGTGTAACGGCCGGGTTAACTGGTAATTACCAGCCTTGATCAACTGACGCTGAACGTTGAGTCGCGATAGGTCCTTATGCGCGGCCTCCTGTTTCATCACTGGTGTCCGCGCCTGTAGAAACGCCCGTAAGTAATGAGCTTGGTTACCACCCTGGCGCGGTGTTTTGGCCAACTGCTTAGCCCGATGGCGGATTCCCCCAAAACTAGACTTATCCGTGCCAGGACCATGAACCACCATGGCATCATAGTAAATGTATTGGCCTAAGGGACTCAAATCATCTTGCTTAGCTGCACGTAAAACAGGGCGCAAATATTGGCGATTCAAAATAGCATCCTGAGCCTGTACCATCTGCCGGTCCCTCGCTGCATGACGCCAAGCAACCACAAACTTTGGCCCTAACCCAGCGTGCGACGCTGACCCGTTGACCCGGCGCAGTGCCGGTAAATAACGTTTCAACCCATTATGGTGTTTTTTTAGTCGGGTATACCGTTGCACAACTTGACGCAGGTCCCCCGTACCAGAAGTAAACCCAATGATCCCTGCCGTATATCCCCGACCATCACCGATATCCTCAATATAACCGTACTGTTGACGATAATTTGTCGTCGAATTCTCCGCGCTGGCCACCAGGGAAAAGGTCGTCGCACGTAGCTGGCCAGTCTTAATCGTTCGGCGGTTCTGGTAACCCGGCGCCTTTGCCGTGCAGCCCAGTAAGCTTCCCAGGAGCAAGAGTCCCGCACCCCCAGTGATCCATCGTCTCATTTTCATAATTCCCTCACGCCTCCGATACAATACGATAATTACGCTTCTAGCTTAACAATTCAGCCAGACGTATACCACTCCAAATATCATGTATATTCACCATTTTTCTTAAAACACGACTATTCTTTAAATATCATCGTGGCTAACGTCTCCCGCTCTGACGGCCGACCATAACGCGTTACACCCAACTAAAACAGACTAACCTTAGTGGTGAGAAATGATTCGACGGAATCTTTTCTCACCACTTTCGTTTTGGCGTAAAGT